>NZ_VMND01000001.1:0-55647 GCF_013277555.1 Streptococcus sp. k-163
CTTTTGGGGTGCAGTTCATTCTGAAAATACAATAAATCGGCTCACACAATAAAACGCATAATATCTAGTTTTTTGATCACCTGATATTATGCATTTTCTATTTTTAAAATCTTTTTGCTCAGTCTCTCTTTGTTACAAATTCATCTTAAAAGACATTGATTTTGAATAAATCTAAAAACAAATTTTACCCAACTGATCCTTCCATTTCGTAGCTAATCAAGCGGTTCAGCTCAACAGCATACTCCATTGGAAGTTCTTTTGTGAAAGGTTCTACAAATCCCATAACAATCATCTCAGTTGCCTCAGATTCTGACAACCCACGACTCATGAGGTAATAGAGCTGTTCTTCTGAAATCTTAGATACTTTAGCTTCGTGTTCCAAAGCAACCTGCGAGTTGTGAATTTCATTAAATGGAATAGTATCTGATGCTGACAAGTCATCCATGATAATGGTATCACACTCGATGTGAGAAACAGATTTCTTAGAGTTTTTATTAAAGGTTACTTGTCCACGATAGTCAACCTTTCCTCCACCTTTAGCGATGGATTTAGACACGATAGACGAGCTTGTATGTGGAGCATTGTGAATCATCTTGGCACCAGTGTCCTGGTGTTGCCCTGCATTAGCAAAGGCAATAGAAAGCATAGTACCACGCGCACCTTCTCCATCTAGGTAAACAGATGGGTATTTCATGGTTGTTTTAGCACCCAAGTTTCCATCGATCCACTCAACAGTCGCATCTTTCAAGGCTTTAGCACGTTTTGTTACCAAGTTATAGACGTTATCAGACCAGTTTTGGATAGTCGTATAACGCATGTAAGCTCCATCCAAAGCAAAGATCTCTACAATGGCAGCGTGCAAGCTGTTACTTGAATAAGTCGGTGCTGTACATCCTTCAACATAGTGAACACTTGCTCCCTCATCAACGATAATCAAGGTACGTTCAAACTGACCTGTATTTTCGTTATTGATACGGAAGTAAGTTTGAAGTGGAATATCCACTTTTACACCTTTTGGTACATAGATAAAGGTTCCACCAGACCATACTGCTGAGTTAAGGGCAGCCAACTTGTTATCTGTTGGCGGTACCAACTTAGCAAAGTATTGTTTAAACAAGTCTGGGTATTCCTTGAGGGCAGAATCCGTATCTGTAAAGATAATCCCCAATTTCTGGAACTCTTCCTTCATGTTGTGGTAAACCACTTCTGACTCATACTGAGCAGAGGCACCAGCTAGATAAGCACGCTCAGCTTCTGGAATCCCAATACGTTCAAAGGTTTCTTTGATTTTTTCAGGAACGTCATCCCATGAACGAGCTGGTTTATCAGATGGTTTTTGGTAGTAAATCAAGTCATCAAAATCAATCTCTGACAAGTCTGCTCCCCAAGTTTGCATGGGCATTTTTTTGAAGGTTTCATAAGACTTCAAACGGAATTCTAACATCCACTCAGGTTCTCCCTTTGCAGCTGATAGTTCACGAATGACATCTTCATTCAATCCTTTTCCTGTCGATAGGACAGGCTCTACATCATCATGGAAACCAAATTTATACTCACCAAGGTCAATTGGTTTTGGTTCTACTCTTTCTTCAGCCATAATATCCTTTCTTTCATTCTTCATTTCTACTGATTCATAAGGCAAAAGAAACTTGCCTTACTTATTTTCTTGATTTTCAATTGTTTTCTTCAGGGCATTCCAAGCTAGGGTTGCACACTTGATTCGTTGAGGAAATTTGGCAACACCTGACAAGAAGGCTGCATCGCTTAGTTTGTCTTGGCGTTCATCTTTTTGCCCTTGAACCATCTCAGAAAAAATAGTCGCAAGTTCTAAGATTTCTTGTTTGGTCTTTCCCAAAACTGCATCTGTCATCATACTAGCAGAGGCTGTTGAGATGGTACAGCCTGAGTTTAGAAAAGCGATATCCTCCAATCGATCTTCTGCATCAAACTTGACAGAGAGATTGATGACATCTCCACAGGTTGGGTTGTTGAGACTGATTTGCTCAGCATCTTCCAACTTTCCTTGGTGATGTGGATTTTTCGAATGGTCCGCTACCACTGCCATATAAAGGCTATCTAGTTTAGAAAGTGACATTGAAAAACTCCTTTGTCTTTTGTAAAGCATCGACTAGCTTGTCGCAATCTGCCTTGGTATTGTAGATATAAAAACTTGCGCGAGCTGTTGCTGGAACATCCAAATACTGAAGCAAGGGTTGGGCGCAGTGGTGACCCGCACGAACAGCCACTCCTTCATAATCCAAAGCAGTCGCAAGGTCGTGAGGATGGAGATCTCCTAGGTTAAAGGCAATGACACCTGAACGTTGAGCCAAGTCCTGTGAACCGTAAATGGTCAAACCTTCGATAGCCTGCAGTTTTGGATAAACGTATGCAATCAATTCCTGTTCATGGGCTTCAATTGCATCCATACCAATCTTTTCAAGATAATCTACTGCAGCAGCAAGTCCGATTGCACCTGCCATGTTAGGAGTTCCAGCCTCGAATTTCCAAGGCAATTCCTTCCAACTAGCAGATTGCTCATAGACGAAATCAATCATCTCACCGCCAAATTCAACTGGTGACATTTGCTCAAGATACTTTTTTTTGCCGTAAAGAACACCGATACCAGTCGGACCTGTCATCTTGTGACCTGAAAAAGCAAAGAAGTCCACATCCAAGTCCTTGACATCAATCTTCATATGAGGTGTAGACTGAGCACCATCCACCACCATAATGGCTCCAACTTGGTGGGCTAATTGAGTGATTTCTTTGATTGGATTGACAACACCCAGAACATTTGAAGCGTGAGCTAGGGAGACAAACTTGACTCTATCAGTCACTTTAGCTCGCAAATCCTCCATATCCAGAGCTCCATCCTTGAGATAGACATAGACAAGCTCTGCCCCAGTCTTGCGGCAGGCTTCCTGCCAAGGAATGATATTAGAATGGTGTTCCATGACAGAAATCAAAACCTGGTCTCCCTCAGTCAAGACTTCCTCTGCATAACGCGCTACCCAGTTAAGACTGGTTGTCGTTCCTCTGGTAAAGAGAACTTCCTTTGTAGAACCTGCATTGATAAACTTAGCAATGGTTTCACGAGCAGCTTCATAAGAAGCTGTCGCCCTTTCTGCCAAGGTATGAACGCCACGGTGAACATTGGCATTATCCTGTTCATAGTAGCGGTTAATCGTCTCCAGAACTGCTAGTGGTTTTTGTGTCGTCGCAGCATTGTCCAAATAGACCAGTGGTTCATCATTAACAATCTGGTCTAAAATTGGAAAATCCTTGCGAATCGCTTCTACATCTAACATAGGCTTCCCCTTAGCGTTTTGACAATTTTTCTTCAATAGTTGCAATCATTTCATCACGCACTTCCTTAACTGGAATCTCAACGATAACGGAGCCAAGGAAACCACGAACAACCAAGCGTTCTGCAGTTGCCTTGTCCAAACCACGGCTCATGAGGTAGTACATATCTTCTGGATCTACCTGACCGATAGAAGCTGCGTGACCTGCAGTAACATCATTTTCGTCAATCAAAAGTATTGGATTAGCATCTGAACGCGCTTGGTCTGAAAGCATGAGAACACGGCTTTCTTGTTGCGCATCAGCTCCCTTGGCACCCTTGATGATGTGGCCAATACCATTGAAGGTCAAAGTTGCTTTTTCAAGAATAACCCCATGTTGTAGGATATTTCCGATTGAGTTGCAACCATAGTTAGTTACTCGGGTGTCAATCCCTTGTACCTGACGGCCACTTGAAAGAGCTACGACTTTCAGATCCGCATGGCTACCGTTACCAATCAAGTCACTATCAAAGTCAGCAACGACATTCCCTTCGTTCATGACACCGATTGCCCAGTCAATACTCGCATCGTTGCCTAATTTACCACGACGGCTAATGTAGGCAGTGACGTTTTCACCTAGACGATCGATAGCCGCAAACTTCACTTGCGCACCTGAACGAGCAATGACTTCTACAGTGATATTGGCAGTTGCTTTGGCACTACCCTCACCACGAGATTCCAAACGTTCAAGATAGCTAATTTTACTGTTCTTACCAGCGATAATCATAATATGCTTGTTAAACGGCACATCACTATCACTATCTTGGTAGAAAATTCCTTCGATTGGCTCTTTAATTTCAACATTATCAGGAATGTAGAGAACAGCACCACTATTGAAATAAGCTGTATGGTAGGCTGCTAATTTATCATCGTCATACTTAACAGATGACATGAAGAATTCTTCGATCAGCTCTGGAATTTCTTCTAAAGCTGAGTGGAAGTCTGTAAAGACGACACCTTGTTCAGCCAACTCAACTGGAATTTGTTCAAAAACAGTTTGAGTACCTACTTGCACCAACTTCAAGTGGTTATCTAGTGCAGTGAAATCTGGAACATTTGCTGATGGCTCACTTTCTGTAATCGTTCCATCACCCAGATTCCAACGGTGGAATTTGACACGCTCAATAACTGGTAATTCTAGGCTCTCAATCTTATCAAAAGCTTTTTGACGGAGGTCAGCCAACCAGCTTGGTTCAGCGTGCATTTCTGAAAAAAGTTTAATATTTTCTTTAGTCATTTACTTCTCCTAAAAGATACGAGGGAATTACAATTCTTCCTTGTAGTCGTAGCCAAGTTCTTCAGCTAGTTTTGCGTATCCTTCACGTTCCAAACGCGCAGCCAATTCTGGACCACCAGAAAGGACAACACGACCTTCCATCATCACGTGTACCACATCAGGTGTGATGTAGTTCAAAAGACGTTGGTAGTGAGTGATAATCATAGCACCAAAACCTTCACCACGCATGGCATTAACACCTTTCGATACGACTTTAAGAGCGTCAATATCAAGACCAGAGTCAATCTCATCCAAAAGGGCAAATGTTGGTTCCAACATCAAAAGTTGAAGAATTTCATTACGTTTTTTCTCACCACCAGAGAAACCTTCGTTGAGGTAACGCTCTGCCATTTCTTCTTTCATGTTGAGCAGTTCCATCTTCTCGTCTAGTTTAGTAATAAACTCACGAACTGAAATCTTCTCATCATCTTCTTTACCAGCATTCATGGCTGCACGAAGAAACTCAGCATTGGTAATTCCAGGAATTTCAGATGGGTATTGCATAGCAAGGAAAAGTCCCATACGCGCACGCTCGTCCACTTCCAATTCAAGAATGTTTACTCCATCAAACAAGACTTCACCTTTGGTAACTTCATAGTTTGGATTTCCCATGATAGCGGCAGAAAGAGTCGATTTACCCGTACCATTTGGCCCCATGATAGCGGCGATTTCGCCTGTTTTCAGGGTCAGGTTAACCCCTTTTAAAATTTCTTTTCCTTCAATCTCAACGTGAAGATCTTTGATCTCTAATACTGACATGATAGTTCCTTTCTTTTTCAAGACCTTTACAGTGCTTACTAGAAACATACTTGATTTCCCTAGAAAATACGTTAATACTCACTGAAAATCAAAGAGCAAACTAGAAAGCTAGCCGCAGGTTGCTCAAAGCACCGCTTTGAGGTTGCAGATAAAGCTGATGTGGTTTGAAGAGATTTTCGAAGAGTATAAAAGGTCAATAAATATACTTTTATAGTATAACAAAAAAAAGCCTAAAAGGCTTTGATTTTGTCTAGAAGCTGAGGACTAGTCTTTTCCTTTTAAATGTTGGTCAATAACATCTACAATCTTGCCCATCAAGTAACTAACTCTAAAGTTTCTAAATAGTAAAATAGCCCAAAAGGCTGCCATAATATAGCGACCAGTCATCCAGGCTTCATTAAAAAAATAGGTCTCAGCAGCTGTAAACAGCGCGATGATAATAAATTGTTGTCTATTCATAAACTTATTGTATCATGAAATCTTTCTTTAGTCTTCCTCTACCTTCACTTTATCAGCTAAAAATTCAAATCCTTCTGGTATCAAACTTTCTTCTGCTTCTTTTTCAACTTGAGAAGATTTAGCTTTAGCTGAAAAGGCTGCGCGAACTTCTTTCCATTCCTCCATGGAAATGGCTAAAATCTCAGGTGAAAAACCTGCTGCCTGACTGAGGATGTTGCCAAACATGGTGTTAAGATTGTCTCGTTTCATGGTTTGACCAGCATTGAAGTTAGACTCAAAAGCAAGAATGGCATGATGTTCATTGGCCGCAACCGGTTGAGATCCAACTAACAGAGCCTTATCAGGCCCTCCAAGACTTTCAATTACCTCTCCCCAGGCATTTTGTAAACGAATCAGATTTTGACGTGCTAAATCAGGATTTTCAACAGCCTCTTGTAAGATAGATTGAACTTTATTGCGATCCACACGATAGATTGTCTTACTTGCTGCTGGGCGACTAGGGGCTGGACTAGTTGGCTTGGGTACAGCTCCCACATTTGCGAGTTCTTGTTTGAGACGTAGCACTTCCTGTCTCAGCGAATCAATTTCATGTTCAACCGCCCCAGAAAGAGCTGGTTCAGGCTTAATATCCGCCAAACGGATGGTCATCATCTCAGCATAAATCTTGGGCTGCAAACTAGACTTAATATCTGCTAAACTCACTGTCGCTAAGCGAATCATTTCAAACAGATTTTCCTGAGGAAGTGCCAAATTCTCAACAAAGACTGCACTATGATGAGTGTTTTCACCACCTGTTTGAACAATTAACAAGTCTCTTAAATAGTGTAAAAGGTCGGTCACAAAACGAGTCATGCTCTTACCATTCTCAAAAAGAAGATTCAAGCAAGACAAAGCCTTGGGAACATCCTGTTGAGACAAGGCGGCCACATAATCATCCAAGGCTGATAGGCTAATGGTGCCAGTAATTTCTTCAGAGATGGCAGTCGTCAATTCATTTCCTTGTGTCAAACTCAGGGCTTGATCCAAAATTGACAAGGCATCCCGCATCCCACCTTCAGCCCGTCTGGCAATGATTTCCACAGCCTCTGGTTCAGAACTGATATTTTCTTTTTCTAAGATATAGTGGATATGTTCCTTAATATCCTGTGTCTTAATTGATTTAAATTCAAAACGTTGTACACGAGATAGAATAGTGGCAGGAATCTTGTGCAATTCAGTAGTGGCCAAAATAAAGACCACATTCTGTGTTGGCTCTTCCAGAGTCTTTAGGAGGGCATTGAAAGCCCCTGTAGACAGCATGTGAACCTCATCTATGATATAAACCTTATAGCGAGCAAGGCTAGGGGCGTAGGTAGATTTATCACGAATTTCACGAATTTCATCTACCCCATTATTAGAGGCCGCATCCATTTCAATGACATCTTCTAAACTACCGTCCGTCACTGCCTGACAAATATAACAGTTATTACAAGGTTCACCACCAACTTGATTTGGACAGTTCATAGCTTTGGCAAAAATCTTAGCTACACTGGTTTTTCCTGTTCCACGAGGACCTGAAAAAAGATAGGCATGACTTATTTTCTCTTGCTCCACTGCTTGTTTAAGAGTCTTAGCCACAACTTCTTGACCAACCAACTGGGAGAAATTTTGACTTCTATATTTTCGATAAAGTGCTTGATACATTAGGCTTTCTCCCCAAACATTGTAAAGTCCCATTCTGTCTTTTCAAGCAAAATAGCGACAAATTGTTCCAAATAATCTCGATCCAGATCATCATAATCATCAATCTCTGAAGAATCCAGATCCAGAACTCCAAGTAGTTGACCATTCTTTATCATGGGCACCACAATTTCACTTTTAGCCCGACTATCACAAGAAATATAGTTGGGATAAGTCGTCACATCTCCAACCAGAACAGTTTCCTGAAAGTGAGCTGCCTCCCCACAAACACCCTTGCCTAGTGCAATACGGATGCAGGAAACACCGCCTTGGAAGGGACCTAAAATCAATTCCTCTCCATCGAACAGATAAAAGCCTGAGAATACGGTATTAGGAAAGCGTGATTTTAGAAGAGCACTGGCGTTGGAAAGATTAGCCAAAACATTGGTTTCACCATCCAATAAAAAAGAGAGCTCTTCATTTAACATTTGATAACGTGATTGTTTTTCTGATTCTAACATAGAACTATTATATCAAAAAAGGCTTACAGACAAAAGAAAAATCCCTTGTTTAGGAAACAAAGGATTTTGTAAATTTTCAATTTGATTAAAGTTCGATATCACCGAACAAGTCAGCCATTGAGAATCCTGTTTGTGTTTCTGGAAGTTCGAAATCACGTTTTTCTTGACGTTTTGGACGACGTGGACGAGCAGCACGTTTTTCTTCTTTTTGTCCTTCTTCTTGAGCTGGACGCTCTTCAAGAGCTTTGATAGAAAGTGATACGCGCTCTGCATCTGCGTTAACTTCAAGAACTTTAACTTGAACTTCTTGACCAACTTTAAGAGCTTCTTTTGGATTTTCAATACGTTTGTGTGAAATTTGTGATACGTGAACAAGTCCATCGATACCTGGCAATACTTCAACAAATGCACCAAAGTCAGTCAAACGTTTAACTGTTCCTTCAACTACATCACCTTTAGCCAATTTTTGCTCAACGCCATCCCATGGTCCAGGTGTTGTTGCTTTAAGTGAAAGTGATACGCGTCCTTCTTCTTCGTTAAGATCAAGGATTTTCACTTCAATTTCTTCACCAACAGTTACAACTGATTTTGGTGAAACGTTACGTTCATGTGACAATTCAGTCAAGTGAACCAATCCGTCAACACCACCAAGGTCGATGAAAGCACCGAAGCTTGTGATACGTGCAACTTTACCAGTTACTACATCACCAACAGCCAATTTACCGAATACTTCAGCACGAGCTGCTGCTGTAGTTGCTTCAACAACTTCACGACGTGAAAGGATGAAGCGGTTTTCTTTAGCGTCAACTTCTTTGATTTTAGCATCAAATTCTTGACCTACAAAACGCTCAGTGTTACGTACGAAACGAGTATCCAGCATTGAAGCTGGGATGAATCCACGAACACCTTCAAATTCTACTGAAAGTCCACCTTTAACGGCACGAGTTCCCTTAACAGTAACAACTTCTTCTTCGCGACCAACAAGTTTGTCCCATGCTTTGCGAGCTTCAAGGCGTTTTTTAGATACAAGGTATGTAACTGTATCAGTATCTTTACCAACTACTTGACGAAGTACAAGAACATCCAATACTTCTCCTACTTTAACAAAGTCATTGATATCTGCATCGCGATCGTTTGTCAATTCGCGAAGAGTCAAGACACCTTCAACACCAGTTCCAGAGATTGCAACGTTAGCTTGAGTCGCATCAACTGTCAATACTTCAGCACTAACAACATCACCAGTCTCAACTTGGCTAACGCTATTTAGCAAATCTTCAAATTCGTTCATCTAAAAAATCCTCCAACAATCAAGCTTTTCTTAAACTTGACATACTTATAATTTTTTTCCTAAGCACCCGCAAGGACATGTTTATATCGTTCACGTCTTTCAATTATAAAAATAAAATACCCTAAGATATTTTGCTTTTTATCTTGATCATTACCTAAGAACTGGGGTAGCTGGATTCGAACCAACGCATGAGGGAGTCAAAGTCCCTTGCCTTACCGCTTGGCTATACCCCATTGATGAAATGGAGAGAGAGGGATTCGAACCCCCGAACCCGAAGGAGCGGATTTACAGTCCGCCGCGTTTAGCCTCTTCGCTATCTCTCCTACAATCAACATGGACTATTATATCATGAAAATTTCAAAAAAACAAGACTTATTTTGCTAAATTATAATTTTCAATCAAAATCTCCACAGCTTTTTCCAATTTTTTATAAAAACTATCGACATTCCCATTCTTTATGATGGCAAATTGTCCGTCTAATTCGGCAATTTCTCCGATAACTTTTTTACCGATAGTCAATGTATAACCTTCAAAACTGTCTTTACCAACATTAACTTTGGCATCTGCTACTTGAATTTCAATTTTTTTATCTTTCTTGCTCATTTCATACCTCTCTTCACTTTTTCTATTTTACAAGAAAATCCTAAAACTAGCAAGAAAAAACTCTACATCAGGCTTGTCTGATATAGAGTTTTCTGCTTTATTTAATATGTTTTTCTAGTTCTTTTTGGTACTTACCATTTGATTCCAATTTTTCTTTTTGCCATTTTTTCAGTGCTTCTTCATATTCTTTTGTCGTAACGATATCTTTTTGCAATTTCATTCCTTTAAAGATATATGGGTCACCCTTAATACCAACTTGTGAGTATGGTTTTGAGAATGGCACTACATTACTTACAACTGGAGAACCACCAGATGAAGCTGTTGGCATCAATAATGAACTATCTGTCAACCAAGCTTGAGCCTTGGCATATTTTTCATAGCGCTCTTCAAGATTCGTAGTTTCTGAATCGGCATCATCCAATAATTTCTTATATTGGTCCAAACCAAGTTTCGCTACAACATCCTTATCTTTTCCTTTAGTAATACCAAGGTGTTTCATAGCAGAACCTGATTTAGGATCCATGATATTCAAATAAGATGCTGGGTCTTGATAACTTGGAGCCCATCCTGTACTATTCAAATCATAGTCTTTTTGAGAAGGAACACGCGCTTGTGATGTAATCGTTTCTTTTTCATTATCTGTCATTTGAAGTACATCGATGACAACATTTTCAGCACCAAGAGTTGATTCAATAGACTGTTTGAAAGAGTTGCTTTGTTGAACGGCGATAGTATCTGTTTGTTCAACCGGGACATCCAAGTGAATTGGGAAGCTTACCCCTTTAGATTCCAAGTCTTTCTTAGCTTTTTCAAAGGCTGCTTTAGCCTTGTCGGGGTTGTAGATAGAATCCTTACCATCGACTAGCTCAACACCTTTCCATTGGTCGCCATAGTTTACCAACTCTGCTTGAGCTATTTGGCCAAAGTTCTTACCACCTGCTTGCACAAAGTTATCTGGAACGAGACTGTTACGAATAATCTTGTCCGCACCGTCTTCACCATTTAGCTGAGCAGCATAAGAATGGCGGTTGAAGGCAAAGTTGATAGCCTGACGGAAGTCCTTATTCAGCATAGCTTCTTTAGTAGAAGTCTTTTGCTCTTCACTTGTTTTCGCAGTTTTATTGTATGACTGACGATTTACGTTAAAGGTGAAGTAATAGCTACTTGAATCCTGTGGGCTATAAGTAATTTTATCTCCGTATTGTTCCAAAGTTGAAGCAAAGTTTGAGCTACTTGGGAAGAGACGGGCTGTCGTATAAGCACCAGAAGAGAAGCTACGAATCAAGGATTCCTGATCTGAACCATCGTAGTAAGTCAATTTGATCTTCTCGATTTTTACCTTTTCTTTATCCCAGTAGTTTGGATTTTTCTCGTATTCGATCAACGATTTAGACGTCAAGGTCTTCAAGATATAAGGACCATTGTAGAGAATCCCTGCTGGAGTAACTGCTCCATAATCTTTACCTGATGCCTTCAAAAACTCTTCATTTACTGGCAACATCGTCGCTGTTGTAACTTTAGAGTTCCAGAAGCTTTCTGGTTTGTTTAGAGTATATTCAACTGTGTAATCGTCCAAGGCTTTGACACCAACTGTAGAGAAATCATTCGTCTCACCAGTCATGTAGGCATCCAAGCCCTTAATTGAATTTTGGATGAGAGAGACACCGTCTGACTTACCGTCAGCTACGTGTTTCAATCCTGTTACAAAGTCATGGGCTGTTACTTCTGCGTATTCTTCACCTTCTGAAGTGTACCATTTAACCCCTTTACGTAGTTTATAGGTATAAGTCAAACCATCTTTTGAGACAGACCAATCTTCAGCCAGGGAAGGAATAACATTTCCGTATTGGTCGTTTTCCATCAAACCATCAACCACGTTCCCGATGACATCTGTTGTAGAAGTACGGGTCGCTATACTATAGTCCAAAGATGCAGGATCTACTGCATAGACATATGAGAACGTTGTCGGTGCATCTGCTTCTTTATCAGCTTTTCCACAAGCTACTAAAAGAGCTGTTGTGCTCAGGACTACTCCTGCTGTTAAGAGCCACTTTTTCGATTTCATAAAAAATCTCCTTTAGTTTATTTTAATCTACTTTTACAATCCAACCTTCTGGCGCTTCAATATCACCAAACTGAATTCCTGTCAATTCATCATAGAGTTTACGAGTCACAGGACCCACTTCTGTTTCACTATAGAATACATGGAAATCATCACCGTGCTGAATTCCACCAATTGGTGAAATAACTGCTGCTGTACCACAGGCACCTGCCTCTACAAAACGGTCAAGGTTATCAATTGGGACATCTCCCTCAATAGGAGTCAAGCCCAAGCGGTGTTCTGCCAAATAAAGCAAAGAATACTTAGTAATAGATGGCAAGATAGATGGACTCAATGGTGTTACAAACTCATTGTCAGCTGTAATTCCAAAGAAGTTAGCTGAACCGACTTCTTCAATCTTTGTATGAGTTGATGGGTCTAGGTAAATAACATCTGAGAAATGACGTGATTTCGCCAATTTCCCTGGCAAGAGACTTGCAGCATAGTTCCCACCAACCTTAGCCGCACCTGTACCATTTGGAGCGGCACGGTCGTATTCATCCTGAATCAAGAAGTTGGTTGGAACCAAACCACCCTTAAAGTAATTTCCAACTGGCATAGCAAAGATGGTGAAAATGTATTCCTCTGCTGGTTTAACCCCAATAATATCTCCGACACCAATCAAAAGAGGGCGAAGATATAGGGTCCCACCTGTTCCGTATGGTGGTACGTATTCTTCATTTGCGCGGACAACTGCTTTACAAGCTTCTACAAACATTTCTGTTGGAACTTGTGGCATCAAGAGACGGTCACAGGTACGTTGCAAGCGTTTAGCATTTTCATCAGGACGGAACAGTTGAACACTGCCATGCTTAGTACGATAAGCTTTCAAACCTTCAAATGCTTGTTGTCCATAGTGAAGACTTGGAGAAGACTCTGAAATATGCAAGGTTGCATCCTCTGTAAGCTCTCCTTGATCCCATTGTCCATTTTTAAAATGAGCAATATAGCGATAAGGTAATTTCATATAGGAAAAACCAAGTTTTTCCCAATCAATTGTTACTGTCATATTCCACTCCTTATTCTAAAAATCTATTTCTTATATTCTACACTATTTTTCTAAAATAGCAAGTATATTTTGTAATTTTCAGAAAATTTCTTCAATAACGAGAGTTCTTATTCTTGACGTTGCCCGAAATCTGCAATCATCTGCTCCATTTCTTGTCGACTCGGAGTTGTCAACATATACAGGTAATCTCCTTGAAGTTCCGCGAAGGCAGCTGGCATGATTTTTTTAACCTTGAACTGCTGGCCATATTTGTCAAGCAAATCCTCCTCAGAATAGATATAATGAGCATTTGCACGACGGGATGTAGCTAAACAATATTGAGCTTCAAAGTCTGATGCTGGGAACTCTTCTCCTGCTACAATAGCAGCATATCCACGATAGAGGTCCAAGGAATGAGCAAAGTTATAAACATCAATAGTGAAACCACCTGCAGGACGGTTATTGTACTCAATGGCGATGTAATCATCCCCTTCGCGGAAAAACTCGATATGGAAGAACCGTTCTTTCATACCAAATTCCTTAACAATCGCTTCACCATATTTGCGCAGTTTAGGATCCATATCCTTGAGAACGTAATAGGAATTGTCCATCTTATAAATCATGAGATCAAGTGGTGTATAGGCGTAGTCAAAGGTCGTTGAAAAGACGATTTTTCCATCCTTGTCCACAAGACCATCAAAGGTACAAATTTCACTGGAAGTGACAAATTTCTCAAAGAAATAAACGGTCGAATGGTCCCATTCTTGCTTGAAGTGATTGATATCGTCTTCTGTCTCAAGCTTGAAGGTGGCCGTTGCCCCCACTCCATTATCAGGTTTGGCAATCATTGGAAGGCCGATTTCTTTCACAGCTTGATCAACATCTGCTTCCGTCTTGATAACTGCTCCAGGTACCACAGGGACACCTGCTTTTTTGAAAAGTTTCTTCATTTCAGACTTAAATTTCGTCTTTTTGAGATCCTCTGGTTTGGCACCAAAGACATTGAATTGTTCTCTGAGTGTTGCATCCAGCTCAAGCCAGTATTCATTATGAGACTCGATGCGATCAATTGGGCCATGTTTATAAAAGAGAAAAGCAGCTGCACGTTTGACTTCATCTATGTTCTCAAGGTTATCTACACGGAAATACTCGGTCAGGCTATTGCGTAAAAGTTCATCCAATTGCTCGTAAGGTTCCTGACCAATTCCCAAGACTGTAATGCCTTTATTGGCTAGCTCAATGGTAAACTGTTGAAAGTTTTGCGGATAGTAGGGAGAAATAACAAGGTAATTCATAGGTAACTCCTTTTATAAATAGAGATTGCCGAGGTAATAAGGCATTTGTTTGCGCCACCATTCCCAGTCGTGGGCGACATCGTGTCCCCATTCAGCAAACCAGGCTGGGATTTGTTTCTGGTCAAAGGCTTCTTTAAGCTTGTAGAAAGATGGTAGACCGTCTTGTTCCCAGGCTCCAAGCCCCGTACACAGCACAATCTCTGCCTGACGGTAACGGTCAATAAACCAGCCGTCGTTCTGATTCCAGATATAATCTACTGGCGAGTTTTGATAAATAGCATCATCATTGTAGTAATCGCCGACAAAAAAACGTGCATCGTAAACTCCACTGAGGGCAATCACCTTTGTAAAGACATCTGGATGTTGGAGGAAAAAGTTGACAGCATGGTAGGCGCCCATTGAGCAACCTGTCGTCATCATGCCATCAAACCAACCTGTCTTATGCTTGATAAAAGGAATGGCCTCCTCAATCACATATCGTTCATAGGCACGGTGCATCTCTGCTTGGTCGTGACCATTTTTCCAAGTAGCCAACCAGCTCTCACTGTCAACACTGGATAGGGTGAAGAACTGGACACGACCTTCCCCTATAAAGGAAGCACAGGCATCAATCATACCAAAATCATAGTATTCATTGTGACTGCCACCAGATGAAGCAAAAACCACAACTGGAATCCCAGCATGTCCATAACGGTTGAGATACATTTCACGGTTGAGATGGCCACTCCAGTGGCTAAGGTTTTCAATATGCATTGGCTTTCTCCTTTCCTAACTTACCATTTCTCTGCAAAAAAACGGAGACAATCTGGTAAATTTTCCGACCAAGGAATCTCACTATGGATGGCACCAGACTGAACTTTCAAGACTAGATTATCCAAATAAACTCCCCCTGCTATCAAATCACGGTAATAGTGTAGCGACGAGTCTATATAGGCTTGTTTGATATTACCAGCCATCAAGGTCTTATCTGTATCATCTGCTTCTTCTGTTCCTACATAGATGAAGATACGCTGGTCAGGCGACAGTTTCTGGCGCTTGATATAACGGTTAAAGGCATCTTGGTGAAGCCAGTTAGCAGATGAAAAGACACCTAGACAACCAATTTGGTCTTGGTATTCTAGTCCGATAAACTGGGTAATATTGCCTCCTAGTGACGAGCCAATCATAGCCGTATGCTGGCGATCAGCTTTGGTACGGTAGGTCTCATCGATAAAAGGTTTGACCACCTCCATGACAAACTCGGCATATTCCACACCCTTACCACCAAATTGCTGTCCTGGGATAGGAGATTCTTGGAACTTCCAAGCCGCATACTCATTCATCCGCCCCATACCATCATTATCAATGGCTACGACAATCATACGACTTATATCAGGATTACGCTTAATTGCTGGGATAATCTTCCATGAATGACCAATGAAGGACTCCTTGCTATAAAAAACATTTTGCCCGTCATGAAAGTAAACCACAGGATAGGAACGATCCGTGTCTTTTTCATAATCTTTAGGAAGAAGAACACGTACACGGCGCTCCTTGCCTGTATAAGGAACCTTGAGTTTGTGTTCTTTCATTTTTAGATAAAAGTAGGATTGATTCATTGTCAGAAAACTCTCTATATTCAAAATTTTATCTTATTATATCACAATTATAGAAAAAAAAGTTAGCTTTGCTTCCATTTTTGGATTAAAAACTAACTTTTTCATTTATTTTTCTAAATTCTTTTGGATTTTCTGATTAGAGGAGATTGTCAATCAAGTCATCGACTTCATCTTTTTCAGTTTGAGGTGTAATCTCAGTAATCATAATCCCTGCCACTGCTCGCTCAACTAAGCCCTTAACATCCATCCGCTTTTCATACTGCTCTGCATTTTTAATCTTAGGATTTGTCTTAGGACGGTCAGGTGCAAAAATCGTACAGCAGTCTTCAAAAGGCTGGATAGAAATATCAAAGGTATCGATTGCTTGGGCAATATCAATGATTTCCAACTTGTCCATAGTGACCACAGGACGAATGACTGGAGTGCTGGTCACAGCGTTGATAGTCTGCATGCTTTCCAAGGTCTGACTAGCTACTTGACCAAGACTTTCCCCATTGATGATAACCAAACCATTTCGTTCCTCACGAATACGATCGGTAATCCGCATCATAAAACGGCGTGTCAAGGTCATAAGATAGGCTTCTGGCGCTTTAGCCTTAATTTCTTCTTGAATCTCTGTAAAAGGCACTTCGATAAACTGGATATTTCCGCCAAACTTGGTCAATTTACGAGTCAAATCTTGAGCTTTTTTAAGGGCACCAGGACTCGTGTAAGGTGGGCTAGCAAAGTGAACTGCCTCAATATCTACCCCTCGTTTAAGAGCTAGATAACCCGCCACAGGTGAATCAATTCCTCCTGACAACATGAGCATGCCTTTACCAGAACTTCCCACAGGTAATCCTCCTGCTCCACGAAAGGTTTCATAGGAAATATAAGCTGCTTCCTCACGAATCTCAACCTGAAGATTAATATCTGGATTTTTCATCTGAGCTTTCACGTTTGGAATAGCCTTGAAAACAGCACTACCAAGAGTTTGATTGAGTTCACGACTATCAAGTTCAAAGGTGTGGTCGCTACGCTTACCAGTGATTTTAAAGGTCATCCCTTCCTTATAGGTTTCTTTCATAATCTCTTGGACAGCAGACTTAAGAACTTCCACAGACTTTTCGACTTTATAAACGGGAGAAAAGTTTTGAATTCCAAATACTTGTTTGAGCGATTCTGCTACTGCGGTATAATCAGCTCCATTCAGGTAAGCGTGGGCACGGTCGCGATCTGCGGTTACCTTAACTTGGGGATAGATAGACAAAACGTCTGAAATATTATTACGAAGTTTATTGATGAAACGCATACGATTTTTGTGTTTGGTTGACAATTCTCCATAGCGAATCATAATTTCTGAATACTGCATAAATGCTCCTATCTTACTTTTCTAGTTTGATTATAAATTAATTTTAGCTTGGTCAAAAACTGCTCGACCTGACTCATATCATTTTCTAGGTCAAGGCTTAAACGCACAGCTGACTGGGCCTTATCCTTGTCCACTCCCATGGCAATCAAGGTGCCGGCAGGTTTCCCTGCCTTGGATGAACAAGCAGAGGTCGTTGAGATGAAAATATCATAGTCTTCAAAGGCGTGAACGATAACTTCACCACGAACCCCCTTGATTCCAAAAGTCAGGATATGAGGGGCAAAGTCTTCCTCATCTGAAAAGACAAAAATATCTGGATAGTCCAGAAGGGCTTGGCGAATCACTGCCTTCATCTGTCCTGTCTTACTAGTAAAGATGTCCAGCTTTCCCATAGACAAACGGAGGGCCTTGGCTGTCGCTGCAATCCCTGCTACATTTTCAGTTGTCGAACGATAATCACGCTCCTGACCACCACCTGTTAAAAGAGGCGTAATCTTCTTGCCAGACTTTATATAGACAAAACCAACACCTCGGACTCCGTGGAACTTGTGACCAGAGAAAGTCGCAAAATCCACTCGTTCTGTCAGATACTTTTCAGTTGGAATCTTGGCAAGCGCCTGAACCGCATCAACGTGGAAGGAAATAGTCGGCTTGTCTGCCAAGAGTTCTGAAATAGCTTGAATAGGTTGAATCGAGCCGATTTCATTGTTTACAGCCATGACAGAAATTAGGATTGTATCAGGTCGTATCAAAGCTCCTAGAGCCTCAACATCCACAAATCCTTTCTCATCAACTGGAGCAAAATCCACTTCAAATCCTTGACTTTTCAACCAGAGGGCTGACTCTTTGACTGCTGGATGTTCAATGGCTGATACGATGATGTGCTTGCCAAACTTGGCTTTTTCAAAGGCCACACCCTTGATGACCCAATTATCTCCTTCTGTCCCACCAGAGGTAAAAAAGATTTCATCGCTTTTCTTACCGATTAAATCTGCAATCTGTTGGCGGGAAGCATCTAAGATTCGTGTTGCCTGGTCTCCCAAACGATGGAGACTAGATGGATTTCCTAAAATTTTTGAAGCCACCTGCATATAGGTTTCAATGGCTTCATGATAGGGCTTGGTCGTCGCTGAATTATCAAAGTAAATCATGTTTTCTCACGCTTTCTAAAATCACTCTTTCTATTGTATCATGAAACGGAGCCTGCGACAAGAATAGGCAATTCCTCTTTTTTTAAGATTTTTTTAAAGAAATGCGGTATAATAAATTTTAATTAAAGGAGAGAATGTATGTCTAATTATCGTAGAACTTCAAAACCAAAAACAGAACACATCAAAAAAGGCTTTACAGTCTTTCAAAAAACCGTTGCTACTATTGGTAGTATCCTTGGCTTGATTACCGCAAGTATCACTATCATGAACGCCTTGGATAATAACAAAAATACTAAAAAAGAACCTACGACAAGCCAGACGACAACAATTGTCAAAGAAATTCAAAAGGAAGCCCCTCAGGAAAACACTCGTCCCAATAAAGAAAATAACACTTCTCAAGAAAAAACACCGCAAGAAGAAACACCACAATCTAGTGTCAAGGAAGAGAAAAAAGAAGAGCAGAAAACAGCAACTCAGGACTCTACTACTCCTGCTCCAAGTAAACCTACCACTGAAAATGAAAAACAACCCAATACTCCAACTTCAGAAAATAAAAGCAATCCTCAGTAAGCACTTGATTTAAGAAAAAATTAACTCAAAAATAAAACTACACAGTCTCTCTTTGCCTTGACCACAATCAAGCCAAAGAGAGACTGTGTTTTTGTATAATTGATGTTTTAGAGGGTAGATTCTTGACCAATTTTATGAGATTCATACTCATAAAATTGAAACCTAGCTATGTTGTGATAACTTATTTGTCTCTAACATAAACTTTGCACGCGCCAACAATACTCTCTCATCTGCCCCAAAGGGGGTCAAGAGCCATTTTTCATTTACCTTATATTCGAAATCCTTCTTCATGCAGAAGTTAGTAAGCCTTTTACATCTAACATAAATAGTCTATCTCAACCACTTCATAGATATTAGTTTCTATTTTGTCGTTTTTTGGCTATTTTAGAGGTGGTTTTTTGCTCAACCTCTTTTTGCTTACTAAAAATTAAAGAATTCCATAGCCTGTTTGAAAAGCAATTCAGTATACTCTGGGTCTTCTTGGGCAATGGTAACCTGGTCTTGAATCAGTTCCAAGTCATCCGTTATCATGCCATCTGCTCCCAAATGAACTGATTTATCAAAGGACTCTGAACTATTGATGGTCCAAACGTACAATTTCTGATCGGTATTCCAAAGCTTGTTGACAAAATTTTCATCTAAAGTTGAATACTCCATGGTGTAACCTGTAGCCTTGGTTCTTGGAAAAATACTATTATAAGGTAGGATGAAAAAGACTGGAATTTGAGTATCGTAGGCTAAAACCTGGTCAATCACATGATAATCCAAGGATTGCATTTGGTGACCATTCTGCTTAAGAACCGTTCCATATTTTTCCATAAACCGTTTCATCATATCTGGACTATCTTTTCGACTGGTTTTAATCTCAATAAGAAGTTTTTGATGTAATTCATTGGCTTTATTGAGATAGTCATCAAAACTGGACACCTTGCTATGATAACCATTTTCTGAAATATCAAGTTTGGTTAATTCTTTCAAAGTTAAATCCTGTGGATTAGCATTAACTCCTGTCAGATTCTTAATATTGGCATCATGCATCATGACAAACTGACCATCTTTTGTTTCCTGAACATCTGTCTCAACGAAATCTGGAGATAACTGAGCGGTTTTTTCTAGTGATTGGACGGTATTTTGCACACCATTCTTATTAGATACTCCCCTGTGAGAAATGATTAAAGGTTTATTGGCTACTGGAGCTTCTAAATAAACATAACCCTCAAGAGCGAAAAAGATACAAGCACAGCCCATCACTCCCCATCTCATCCAGTGGTCTTTCTTTCTCCTTGGTGTAATTTCTAGTTCTTCTCCCGTTAAGAAGGAAACAAACTTAATAAGAAAGTAAGTCAAGGCTATATAATGAAAATTCTTAATCAAGACAAAATTGATAATTCCCAGAACAAGAGATTCCTTATGTGTCAGACCATCCATCAGTGCCTGACTTGCTAATATTGGAATCAATAAAAGAATGAAAAATAGGTAGGTTTTGACGACAATCCAAAGCAAGTTCCAAATATAAAACCAGGAGTGCTTTCTTGTCTTCTCTAGACTGTATCTGACTGCTTCTTTGACTGTCTTCTTCTCAAATAAAAGCTGAGGTAGGGCAAACATGAAACGCACTGAAATATAAAATAGAAGTAAAGCTAGAATAGTAACCACTATACCTACTAGCCAATACTTGTCTTCCACATAATCAACGATAAAGTCCGGAATGACAATTTTATTTAAGTAGTAAATCTTTAAAATCTTTCGAATCACTGGAAAGAGCATCATGACATAAAAGAAGATAAAGGTTATCTTGGCAAGCGTGACTTGCTTCATAAACAAGAAACTTTGTCGAAAGACCTTGCGACTGTACTCCAGCAAGGTCCTCTTTTCATGACATAATAAATGCCGAGCACCAATAAAGAGAAGTCCTATCTGGTAATAGGCGATCAGTAAATTAACGATTACCAGAATAAATAAAGCAAGACTAACAAAGGGAGAACCCGTTATAATGGCAAAAATATTGTTGTAGGATAGAAAGAGATAACCTGTCTGACGGAGCAAAAGTCCAGCAATCCAAGAATTTGATGGTAACCAGACAAACTCAATCATCATGAAAGTCAAGAAAAATAGAAAAAGTATTTTATCTAGATTAAAGTATATCTGCTTAAAACCTAGATTTTTAGGTTTTTCAGGTTTCATAGGCACTCCTAGTCAAATAATTGAGACAAGTCCAAGCCTCCAAAAGGATTGTTTGAAAGACTACTTTCTGTCTCTAACAATTCTCTAGCTTGATCCGACTCTAGGAAGGACTCGTAAACACGCGCTGTCATCCGTGCATCCTCTAAACTATTATGAGACTGACCTTGAAATCCAAGAAATGAAGCAACAGTTTGCAACTTGAGATTAGAAATACCGTGTAAATCCGAACTCCGACGTTCAAAAGCTTCATCATACAGATCTACCTTGTACTGCTGGCTGTAGTCTAAACCATGTTCTTCTAGAATAGGCAAATCACTTTTAGCAGCATTGTATCCTACCATCGGTAAAGAACCCACAAATTCTTGGAATTCTTTTATGACTTCCTCCACTGGAGGAGCATCTTTTAAGGTCTCAGCCGTAATCCCAGTCAAACCATTGATAAAGCTTTTTAGAGGTACATTGATATGAACATAGGAATCATAGGCATCGATTTCCTGTCCATCTCTAAAATGCACTGCCGATACTTGAATCAAGTGTGTTTGTCCTTCGTGCTGATTAAATTCTAAGTCAAAAGCAATGTACTCTTCTAATCGTTCCATTCTATACCTCTCTTCTACTATCTCTCTTCTTATTCTATTTGAGCAACTATACTATTTAGAAACAAAAGAAGCCATCAGGTTAGCATTTAACCTAAACAGCTCCTTGATTATCCTCCAAATAAACGAGCAAAAAAGCCTTTCTTAGTGGATTGGACTTCTTCTTTTGCTTGGTCCAGCTCTAGCTTGAGATTTTCTTGATCCTTCATGGCTTGAAGAGTCAATTGTTGCTGCTGATCTAGTTGTTTGTCTTTCTCAGCAATCTGACGGTCTTTGATGCGCATCTGCTCATCTTTTTCTGATAGCTGACGATCCTTGGCTTTTAATTGTTCATAAAGACGGAGAATTTCTGCATTCTTCTCATCAACTAGAATCTCCATCAGTTCACGTTGCTTGACATCTTCACTGACAGGCTCATCTTCAAAAATCGTTTTTTTATAGATTTCTTCTAGCTTAATCAAGCCGCTTCTAGTAACTACTGTTACCCCTTTGTCATTTTTATCTGTGTCTTCTTCTGGTAATTCTTTGACACGGTTATTGATTGCTTGGCGAGATAATCCTAAGACCTCTGCAATCTCACTGACGGTCATTTCAATACTCATAATATCCTCTGAAACGTTTTCTAGCTTTTCTTTACTTAAATCTTATCATAAGCTAGAAAAACTGTCAAATTTTCGCTTAATCTAAAGCCTTCAAAAAGGCTAATAAGACTTGGGCAGAGCGACGTCCAGCTTCGATAATAAACTCATCAAAAGAGATGTTTGCTTCATGGTTGGCATTATCACTCATAGCTCGGATGACTAAGACTGGAAGATTAAGGGCATGCGCTGCCTGAGCAATAGCTGCCCCCTCCATCTCAACAGCCAAAACATCTGGGAAATGGGACTTAATCGCTTCTATCTTATCATTTCCTGCAACAAAACTATCTCCTGTAGCAATCAATCCAAGATGCCATTTTTGGTCCAATCGAGATAAACTTTCTTGGATTTTAGCAACAAAAGTTTTATCTGATTCGAAATAAAGCGGTTGTTGCGCCATTTGTCCATAAGCATATCCAAAAGCTGTAACATCCACGTCATGATAGGCTAATTTGTCAGCAATCACAACATCTCCAACAGAAATACCCTCTGCTACTGCCCCAGCAGATCCTGTGTTAATCAAAGCATCCACTTGGAAATGATCAGCCAAAATCGCCACACTCATAGCAGACATGACTTTACCAATTCCACTCTCTACGAGAACGACTTCATGCGAAGCAATGGTTCCTGTATGATAGGTATTCCCCAAAACAATTTGCTCTTGGGCATTGTCTAAATGCTGGACCAGATAAGCCAGTTCTTCTGGCATAGCAGCTATAATTCCTATTTTCATTTCAATTCCTTTTCTATTACAAAAGTTTCATTGCTAAGACAAGCAAAATCAAGAGAAAGATGACTGCAAATAAGATTTTATTCAATTTAGAATTGAAGATATTTCTCTTGGTATTTTCAATGCGACGGCTTTTATGAATAGACGGTTCGACCTGAATCTTCAAGGTTTCCTGGCTAAAACCATGATCCTTTGGATTGGCATAACCAAAATAGGAAGAAGAGGTTGGTAAAATCTTGGTTTCCTCATCATCTAGTAAAGGAGGACCCGAAATTTTTTCGCCTCTATTAGCTCTTTCAATCATTTCATCCGTTAATAAAGGTTTACCCATACTAACCTCCTCTATTTTTTGTGCAATTCCCAATATTGAACAGCCATAATTGTCTTGGCATCACAAATATGACCTGATTGGATTAATTCCTTAGCTTCTTCTAGGCTCACTTCAAGGACTTCCAAGGTTTCATCCTCATCCTGCGGACGCGGATTTTCCACCTTTGTCAAATCGCTGGCTAGGTATAGTTTTAACTTCTCATTACAAAAGCCAATAGCTGAATAAAAATCGTACAAGAGTTCTAATTTCCCTGTATAGGATGTTTCTTCCTCCAGTTCACGCAGAGCTGCTGCAACAGGGTCAGTATTTTCTCCTACTTCCAGTTTTCCAGCTGGAATTTCGTAAGAGACAGCCTCGATAGCTTTGCGATACTGCTTGACCAAGATAAGTTTTTTCTCATCCGTTACTGCTAAAACACAGACAGCTCCGTTATGGAAAATCAAATCCCGTTGGGCAACTCCTTTGCCTTCTGGTAATTCAACCTGATCTTGAACCAGTTTAAATATTGGTCCTTGATAGATTTCTTTTCGGCTAAGCGTTTTTTCTTCAAATTCCATGATAGGCTCCTACTGATTCTTAGGATGATGAGGAAGGCGTGTTGCATATTCGTCTTTGTTGACCTGACGACCACGACCAATAGCAATAGCATCCGCTGGAACATCTTTAGTAATAGTTGAACCAGCTCCAACGAGGGAATTGTCACCAAGTTCTACTGGCGCAATAATGGTTGAATTTGAACCAACAAAAACATTGTTGCCAATAACTGTCTTGTATTTGTTTTTGCCGTCATAGTTGACTGTAATGGTTCCTGCACCAAAATTAACGTTGCTACCTACTTCACAGTTTCCGATATACGTCAAATGACCAGCCTTGGTATTCTCACCTATTGAAGAACCTTTCACCTCAACAAAGTTTCCAATATGAACTTGGGCAGCTAGACTTGAACCTGGACGAATGTGGGCATAAGGACCGACTGTCACACCGTCTGCAACACTGCTTTCCTCAATCATAGAGTTGGTAATAACAGCTCCTGCTCCGATAGTGCTATCCACTACATACGTTCCATTTGTCAAAACAGTCTCAGCACCAATTTTCGTTTGCCCCTTCAAGATAACATTGGCTTCAATTTGAACTTCAGGAGCGATCTCGACATCAATATCGATATAAGTTGCTTCTGGATTGACAAAGCTAACACCATTGACCATGTGCTGATGATTGATGCGACGACGCATAACCGACTCAGCAGTCGCAAGAGCTACACGGTCATTTACACCAAGACTCTCATCAAAATCTTTCAAAGTATAAGCGCCAACTTTTTCACCAGCTTCACGGAAAATGCCAATGACATCTGTAATATAATATTCACCTTGAGCGTTATTGGTATTAATATTTTTCAAAGCCTCGAATAAACGCTCGTTGTCAAAGACGTATGTTCCAGTGTTGATTTCCTTGATTTGCTTTTCAAAATCTGTAGCATCCTTCTGCTCAACAATGCGAAGAACTTCAGCATTATCATTACGAACAATTCGTCCATAGCCGAAAGGAGTATCTGTTTCAGCAGTCAAGATAGTAGCCACATTTTTATGATTGATGTGGAAATCAATCAAGTTTTTCAAGCTTTCACCTGTGATTAAAGGAGTATCTCCTGCGATGACCAAGGTGTGACCTGATAAACCTTCTAAAATAGGCTCTGTCATCATAACTGCATGACCCGTTCCTAACTGCTCAGATTGAGTCACAAATTCTGTCTGTCCAGCCAAGACCTCCTCAACCAATTCTGCCTTGTGTCCGACAACTGTTACTGTCTTTTCTGGTTGGATAGCTCCCACACTACGGAAAACATGTTCCAGCATAGAAATACCCGCAACCTTGTGCAAAACTTTTGGCAAATCAGATTTCATGCGAGTCCCTTTACCCGCTGCTAAAATAATGGCATAATTTGACATAATCTTCTCTTTTCTCTAGAAATTCCCTTTTATTATACCATATTTCAAATCATTCCGCGCCCTTGAATGAAAAAATGCTCTAAAGTCCTTTCTTAACCCATTTTTTGAGTATTATTTTTGATTTTTTTTCATTTTTAAGGTAAAATGATGAAATATGAGAAAGAAATTTAATCCGCTTATTTTATTTGGTTTTTTTGGGGTTATGATTTTCATTTTAATCCTGAATCGCCCTCGTTTTGAGGACCATCCTGTAAAAACAAAGTCAAATATTGCGCAAGTAGAAACACAAGCGCTACACAATATAGATAAACCGGTAATTGATGTTTCTGGTTGGCAGCGTCCTGAGGAAATTAATTACGATACTCTGTCCCAAAACATTTCTGGAGCTATTGTTCGCGTCCATAGTGGCGCTCAAACGTCCAAAGAGAACGATGCTGCCTTTGTTAATGGGGTAGATAAGGCCTTTAAAACTCATATTACTGAGTTTCAAAAACGAAATGTCCCAATTGGTGTCTATGCTTATTTAGCTGGAAAAAATGTCCAAGAAATGGAAAAAGCCGCTGAAGTATTCTATAACGCCTCTTCACCATACAGCCCTAGTTACTATTGGCTAGATGTGGAAGAAAAAACCATGTCTAATATGAACGAAGGTGTTGAAGCCTTTCGAGCAAAGCTAGAATCACTTGGTGCTAAAAATATCGGAATCTACATTGGTGTCTATTTCATGAAAGAACACAGTATTGATACAGGCAAGTTTACGTCTGTTTGGATTCCCTCCTATGGATCAAATACTGGATTTTTCGAAACCAAACCTAATACGGACTTAGATTACGATATCCACCAGTACACTTCTAAAGGAAAAATTGCCGGCTTTGACCACGATTTGGATATCAACGTCATCTCTTCCTTAAAAAACAAAGAAGAAACCTTTAGAAAACTCTTTTTAAAACCTTAAAAGCATTTGTGTAGCATTTGCTTTTTCTTTTTGTGTTTGATTGTGATACAATATAGTAAGGATTTTTTGAAATAGAAATAGTTGGAGGAAGTATATGTTCTCATGGTTAGCACGTGTTATTAAAGGAATTGTGATTGCTCTTGGATTTATCTTACCGGGAATTTCGGGAGGGGTTCTAGCAGCAATCTTAGGAATATATGAACGGATGATTGGCTTTCTGGCCCACCCCTTTAAAGACTTTAAAGAAAATGTTTTGTACTTTATTCCAGTTGCCATCGGTATGCTTCTGGGAATCGGCTTATTTTCCTACCCGATTGAATACCTACTTGAAAATTATCAGGTCTTTGTCTTATGGAGCTTCGCGGGTGCCATCATTGGTACAGTTCCTAGCCTCCTCAAAGAATCAACTCGAGAATCTGACCGAGACAAGATTGATTTGGCTTGGTTCTGGACAACCTTTATCATTTCTGGATTAGGACTCTATGCCTTAAATTTTGTCGTTGGAACCTTAAGTGCCAACTTTCTTAATTTCGTCCTAGCAGGTGCACTGCTGGCTCTTGGCGTATTAGTTCCGGGCCTCAGTCCATCAAACCTACTTTTGATTTTGGGACTCTACGCTCCTATGTTGACTGGTTTTAAAACCTTTGACCTCTTGGGAACCTTCTTCCCGATTGGAATCGGTGCTGGTGCAACTCTCATCATTTTTTCAAAATTGATGGATTATGCCTTAAACAACTACCACTCACGTGTCTATCATTTCATCATCGGTATCGTCCTATCAAGTACCCTTTTGATCTTGATTCCAAATGCAGGAAATGCTGAAAGTATCCAGTACACCGGTATTTCTCTTGTCGGTTATGTCATCATCGCCTTCTTCTTTGCACTGGGAATCTGGCTTGGTATTTGGATGAGCCAATTGGAGGATAAGTATAAATAATGGCAAAAAAAGTTAAAGTCAAAAAAACATTGGTGGAACAAATCCTGTCCAAAGCAGGTATCCCACATCAGGGGATTCAAATCAATGCCCTGGAAGGAGAGCTTCCTCAAGGCTATGAACGAAATCAGATTTTTAAAACCTTGGCTCTTTTGGGAGACAAGACAGGACCGATTATCGGAATTGTCCCTATCACCCAACACTTGTCTGAAAAGAAACTAGCTAAAATTTCTGGCAATAAAAAAGTGAGCATGATTCCCCAAAAGGACTTGGAAAAAACAACTGGTTACATTCATGGAGCCAATAATCCAGTTGGCATTCGTCAGAAACACAATTACCCCATTTTTATCGATAAGATTGCTCTAGACTTGGATCAAATGATTGTCTCTGCAGGCGAAGTTGGTCACAGCATTATCGTCGCACCACAAGACTTGGCTAGTTTTGTAAAGGCTGACTTTGTAGATATCTTGGAGGACAGCAAGTAATGAAACTCTACTTTGTCCGCCACGGTCGTACAGTCTGGAACCAAGAAGGACGCTTTCAAGGTGCCAGTGGAGACTCTCCCCTTCTTCCTGAATCCATTGACACCCTAAAACAACTTGGCCAGTATCTCAAGGATGTTCCTTTTAATCAGATTTATTCAAGTGATTTACCTCGAGCGGTCAGATCTGCCGAGATTATCCAAAGTCAACTCCAGACTCCCTGTCCTTTAGAAAGTGTTCCTAATCTTCGTGAATGGCAGCTGGGTAAGTTGGAAGGTTTGAAAATTGCAACCTTGGAAGCTATTTATCCGCAACAAATCAAAGCTTTCCGATCTAATCTTGCTAAATTTGACACTCAAATGTTCGGAGCTGAATCCCTTTATAGCACCACGCAACGAACCATCCAATTTATCAAATCACTCAAAGATAGTCCAGCTGAGCGTATTCTAATTGTCGGTCACGGCGCCAATCTTACTGCCAGTCTTCGTACTCTTCTAGGTTATAAAGAGCCACTTCTTCGTAAAGATGGCGGTCTAGCAAATGCCAGCCTAACAATTTTAGAAACCCATGATTTTGAAAAATTCACTCTTGATACGTGGAATGATACCTCTTATCAATAAAGAACTTGATTTTAGTGTCAAGTTCTTTTTAGTTTTTAAAGATTATCCGTGAATTTCTTGGATATTTATGATAAAATGGGAGTATCGCAAAAAATGACTCATCGTATTCAATTTTGAGTAAAACTAGGAGGATCCCATGTCAACAGAACATATGGAAGAACTAAATGACCAGCAGATCGTTCGCCGTGAAAAAATGGCTGCGCTCCGTGAACAAGGAATCGATCCTTTCGGAAAACGCTTTGAACGCACTGCAAATTCACAAGAATTAAAAGATAAATATGCTGATCTCGATAAAGAACAATTACATGATAAAAACGAAACAGCTACTATCGCAGGACGCTTGGTAACCAAACGTGGTAAAGGTAAAGTAGGTTTTGCCCACCTTCAAGACCGCGAAGGCCAGATTCAAATCTACGTTCGTAAAGATGCTGTCGGTGAAGAAAACTACGAAATCTTTAAAAAGGCTGACTTAGGAGACTTCCTTGGTGTCGAAGGCGAAGTGATGCGTACAGATATGGGAGAACTCTCTATCAAGGCTACACATATCACTCACTTGTCCAAAGCCCTTCGTCCGCTTCCAGAGAAATTCCACGGTTTAACAGACGTTGAAACTATTTACCGTAAACGTTACCTTGATTTGATTTCAAACCGTGAAAGCTTTGAACGCTTTGTTACTCGTTCAAAAATCATCTCTGAAATCCGTCGTTACCTTGATCAAAAAGGATTCCTTGAAGTGGAAACACCTGTTCTTCATAACGAAGCTGGTGGTGCTGCTGCTCGTCCGTTTATCACTCACCACAACGCTCAAAACATTGACATGGTGCTTCGTATCGCGACTGAGCTTCACTTAAAACGCCTTATCGTTGGTGGTATGGAGCGTGTCTATGAAATCGGCCGTATCTTCCGTAACGAAGGAATGGATGCTACTCATAACCCTGAGTTTACTTCTATCGAAGTTTACCAAGCTTATGCAGACTTCCAAGATATCATGGACTTGACTGAAGGTATTATCCAACACGCTGCTAAATCAGTTAAAGGCGATGGTCCAGTTAACTATCAAGGTACTGAAATCAAAATCAATGAACCATTTAAACGTGTTCATATGGTGGATGCTATCAAGGAAATTACAGGTGTCGATTTCTGGAAAGACATGACTTTTGAAGAAGCCAAAGCTATCGCTGCTGAGAAGAAAGTCCCTGTTGAAAAACACTACACTGAAGTTGGCCACATTATCAACGCCTTCTTTGAAGAGTTTGTTGAAGAAACTTTAATCCAACCAACCTTTGTCTATGGACATCCAGTAGCTGTATCTCCACTTGCTAAGAAAAATCCTGAAGATGAGCGCTTTACTGACCGTTTCGAACTCTTCATCATGACTAAGGAGTACGGTAATGCCTTTACTGAGCTCAACGATCCAATCGACCAGCTTAGCCGTTTTGAAGCCCAAGCTAAAGCCAAAGAACTTGGTGACGATGAAGCGACAGGAATCGACTACGACTACATTGAAGCCCTTGAATACGGTATGCCACCAACAGGTGGTTTGGGAATCGGTATCGACCGTCTTTGCATGCTCCTCACTGATACAACTACTATCCGTGATGTATTGCTCTTCCCAACAATGAAATAAACTCTTATCCTCTGGTACTTGCCAGGGGATTTTTGATGCAAAAAGAGACTGAGGAAAAACTCAATCTCTACTTTTCACTTCTTTGGTTGCTACATCTTCTCCAAACCATTTTTGTCTGATTTCTTGGAACTTACCTTCTTGGTATAGTGCGATAAAGGCTTGGTTTAAATCTTGGAGTAATCTTTTGTCAGCAGGCCTGACTCCGACTGCAAAAGATTCACTTTCAAATCCTGCTGAAAAGACATTATAGTCATTTAATATCCCTTCAGACTGGAGGTAATAATTAGCATACACTCGGTCAATCAACAAGGCATCAATTCTATCATTCTTCAAATCAATCAAGGCTTCATTGAAACTCTGGTATTGATTGGCCTTCTGGTCTTGAACACGATTTTTCAGTAAGTCTGGCTGAGCTTCAAAGTCTAAATAACCAGAGGAACCTGCTTGGGCTCCCAAGGTCTTATCCTTCATCTCCTCTACTGAACGAATTTGCTGGCTTTTCTTAGCAACCAGAACCTGCTGATTTTCCATATATGGAATGCTAAAGGCAACCTTTTCTCGGCGTTCATCAGTGGCAGAATAGCCATTCCAAATAGCGTCTATGGTTCCATTCTGCAGTTCCGTCTCCTTCATATCCCAGTCTATTGGCTGAAATTGAACCTTAAAACCTAATTTTTCAGAGACAGCTTCTGCTAAGTCAATATCAAAGCCTGTATATTGCCCATTCTTTTCTTCAAAACCCATGGGAACAAAGGTATTGTCAAAACCAATAGTAATCGTTCCCTGCTCTTGATACTTATCCCAGTTATCCTGCTTTGGATCGCTAGCCTTCTGAGTACAAGCTGTTAAAAAGAGAGTCAGGAGAGAAACCAATACTAAAGCAATTTTCTTATTAGTCATCGGCACCTCCTACTTGGGCTCAACCTTGAGAATTTGATCTGCGATATTTTCAGCGAATTGTAAATCATGGGTAACAACAATCTGCGTCATACCAAGGTCCCTATTTTGCAAGATCAGTTTTTCCACTTCCAAGCGCAATTCTGGATCCAGAGCAGAAGTTGGTTCATCGTAGCCAATGATTTCTGGGTCAATCATCATAGCACGCGCCAAGGCCACCCGTTGCTTTTGCCCACCAGATAGTGAGAAGGGATAGGCGTCTGCATGACCAGCCAGTCCTAACTGTTCCAAAAGCCCTCGCGCCTTCTTCTCAGCCTCTTCCTGCTTCATCCCCATAGTCTTCACAGGTGATAAGGTCAAATTATCTAAAACTGATAAATGAGGGAAAAGTTGAAAATCTTGGAATACAAATCCCAGTAAATTCCGCTTCTCCAATTCATCCAGTTCTAAAGGTTCTCCATTATAAAAGATTTGCCCTGAATCAATGGTTTCAAGACCCGCAAGCATACGTAAGAGAGTTGTCTTACCTCCACCAGAAGGCCCAACGATAGCCAGGATTTGCTTTTCAGGAATTCTTAAACTAAAATTGGACAAAATTTGCTTTTCACCAAATCCCTTATTGATATTTCGTAATTCTAACATGGTTGCCTCCTATCTATAGTAACTATACTTCTTCTCAACTTTTTTGGCAAGAATGGTCACAATACCAATCAAAATCAAGTAAATGGCTCCTGCCAAGAACATAGGAACCAGGCTAGCATCACGGTTGGCAGCTGTTCGACTAGCCAAGATAAGGTCAGAAATACCTAGAGCATAGACCAGAGAGGTATCCTTGACCAAACTCATAACTTCATTAAACACGCTAGGAAGAACAATCTTGGTTACCTGAGGTAAGATAATATAGCGAACTGTGTCAAAGGGACTAAACTTCAAAACCTTAGCAGCTTCATATTGACCTTTAGGAATGGTATCAATTCCCCCACGGAAGATTTCAGCAAAGTAAGCCGCATAATTTAGAACAAAGGCAATAATGGCCGCAGGAAGGCGATCCAAACGAATCCCAATACTCGGGAGCACATAATAGATAAAGATCAATTGTAAGAGCAAGGGTGTGCCCCGCATAATCCAGATATAAATGTTAATCAGATGATGGAGGAGCTTCCAATGGACTTGCAAGGCAAAGGCAATCAAAACGCCCAAAGGAATAGAAAAAATCAAGACCAGTGCAAACACCTGTAAAGTCATGCTTGCACCGCTCAATAAACTCGGTAATATCTCAAACAAATAAGACATACTAGCACCTCCTAAAAATAATTGTTCCTATTATAGCATAAATAAACTAAATAACCAATCATTTTTGTAAAAAAATTCTTTTTTTAACAGAAAAAGTGTAGTTTTTTGAATCTAGAATAGAATAACATAACTTCTAGAGCCTTGTTAGACATTTGATTTGAATTCCCTAATCTATTTGTCCATATTCTATTCCACTCTACTATAACTGATACTCAATTAAAATTAAAAAGCAAACTAGGAAGCTAGCCGCAAGCTGTACTTGAGTACGGTAAGGCGACGCTGACGTCGTTTGAAGAAATTTTCGAAGAGTATAAGCATACAAAAAGAAAGAACAAATTTTGCCCTTTCTCGATCTTAGCTTCTATTTGTTACAGTTAACTGGACTGATAATTAGAGTTTTATTTTCCTTATTTAAGATGGATTTTCATTTTTGGTTCGTGCCAATCTCAGGGCACGATTTGGATTGAGACGATTAAATAGTTCTTCCAATTTCTTTTCATTCCAAACGTCTGCGGCGGAAACAAAATTGCCATCCGCATCTCGGAAAGATATCGGTTTATCTCCCATACCAATCTCCTAGTCTACAAATTCAAACTCAAATTTACCAATGCGGACCAAGTCACCATCTTTAGCACCACGCGCACGAAGGGCTTCATCAACACCCATACCACGTAATTGACGGGCAAATTTCATGACTGATTCGTCACGATCAAAGTTAGTCATATTAAAGAGTTTCATGAGTTTTTCACCAGAAAGCACCCATGTTGCATCATCATCACGACTAATTTCAAATGCTTTCTCTTCCTCGTCAAAGCCATAGTAAGCTTCTTCTTCCATATCTGACTCGTCGTATAGTAAGAATTCTGGTGTCTTGTCTAACAATTCAGCTGTAGCATCCAAGAGCGTTGCCAGACCTTGCTTGGTCAAACCAGAAATCGGGAAGATTGCTGGTAACTCTTCAAATTCATCGTAGTTTTCAGCTAATTTTTTCTTAAATTCTGCAAGATTTTCCTGACTCTCAGGCATGTCCATTTTGTTGGCTACGATAATCTGTGGACGTTCCATGAGGCGAAGATTGTATGACTCCAATTCCTTGTTAATAGCAAGATAGTCCTCATAAGGGTCACGGCCTTCACTAGCTGACATATCAATGATATGGAGGATAACACGTGTACGCTCGATGTGACGGAGGAACTGGGTCCCCAGACCAACACCTTGACTAGCCCCTTCAATCAAACCTGGCAGATCGGCTACTGCAAAGGATTCACCTGATTGGGTACGAACCATTCCTAGATTTGGTACAATAGTCGTAAAATGGTAGGCACCGATTTTTGGTTTAGCAGATGTGATAACACTTAAAAGTGTTGATTTCCCTACAGATGGGAAACCTACTAAACCGACATCTGCCAAGATTTTTAGTTCCAATTGTAACTCACGTTCCTGACCTGGCTCTCCATTTTCAGAGATTTCAGGTGCAGGATTTTTTGGTGTCGCAAAGCGGATATTTCCACGTCCACCACGTCCACCGTGAGCAACGATAAATTCTTGCCCATGTTCAATCAAATCTGTTAAGACCTTGCCAGTCTCTGCATCACGAACAGTCGTACCTTGTGGCACTCGAACTCTAAGGTCATCAGCACCACGACCATGCATCCCTTTGGTCATCCCTTTTTCACCAGAATCAGCCTTGAAATGACGATTGTAGCGGAAATCCATCAAGGTACGTAACCCTTCATCTACAACAAAGACTACATTACCTCCACGACCACCATCACCACCCCAAGGACCACCATTAGGGACATATTTTTCACGGCGAAAGGCAACCATGCCATCACCACCATTACCAGCCTTGACCTTGATCTTGGCTGTATCTAAAAACATACTCATTTTTTCTTCTCACTTTAAAAAAGGGCTGGGAAATCCCAGTCACAAAATTTTCTTGAATCTATTTTATAGATTACTGAGGGCACCAATTGCAGTTGCAAAAATTCCCAATAAACTTGCTACTAGCATGATAATCACGATAAACAAGGTTATTTTCTCAAACATAGTTTTTTTACGATTTCCATTATCTCCAAATGCCATTTTTCTCTCCTTCGTTACATTCTATTTTCTATTATCTTAGCATGAATTGAGCTAGTTTTCAATAGTCACTTGCTACTGGTGCAATAATCCATAAAATGATATAAGCTACAATTCCAGCTCCGTAACAGCAAGCAAGGACACCCCAAATAACTCGAACAATAGTCGGATCCATATCTAGATAATAGGCCACCCCGGCACAAACACCAGCAATCTTTTTATCACGACCACTTCTCATTAATTGTTTTTTCATAGCTTTTCCTCTTTTCTATTCTTCACGGTCTTTCCAATAATCTCTCATGCTAATCAGCTGTGTTTTTGATGCCTTTAGCATCCGTCTAGAGCCTTTTACCGGTACAGCAACCACCTGTTGCGGAAGGTACAGAACTGTCTTAAAGATACGCTGACTAACCGTATCATCTTTGGCTAAATCTTTCTCGAAATTATTTGAAATAATGGCATCCAAATAAAATTCATGCACCCGTTTTCCAAAGTTCTCAGCTGAAATCTCGTATAGTTTTTCTGATAAGGTATGCTCATTCATATCTGGCGTTGCAATTAGAGCCTCTAAAATAGCTCCAGCCAAATCATGTTCACCGTAATACAAGGTTCCAAACATTTTATCACTGATAAGATTGTCCAGATAAGGATTTCCGTGAGCAATGACAGGCGTTCCACTAGCTAAGCTTTCCAAGTATGTCAAACCTTGCGTTTCACTTGTCGATGCCGAGATGAAGAAATCTGCCGCCTTATAGTAAAGAGCCGTCTCACTAGGAGCAATCATCCCTGTAAAGATAACGGAGTCTTGAATCTCTAGTTTCTGGGCTTGTTCTTTAAGGTCATCCAGATAAGGACCATCCCCAGCTACCACCAGTTTGACCTTGTCTTCCTCTATCAGAACTTCTGCAAAGGCTGCTAATACTGCTTGAATATTTTTTTCATAGGAAATTCTGGAAAGACTGAGCAACATCTTTTCATCATCTTGAATTCCTAATTTACTACGCAGTTCTTTTAAATTTTCTTGCTTGATTTCTGGACGCTCAAACTTAGCTAATTCAATTCCAGTTGGAATGACCCTCTTTTCAACCTTGACCTTATAGTCAGATAGCAAGTCACGGACAATCTCACTCGGACAAATAACCCCATCCACATCATGCAGGAAACCTCTGACCAGATACTTGACCATACTAGGACGAATCAACATCCCCTTAGCAATATAATGCACGTAGTCTTCATACTGGGTGTGATAGGTATGAAGGACGGGAATTTCCAATTCACGCGCAATCCAAATCCCCAACAAACCAAGAGAAAATTCTGTCTGAGTATGGATAACATCCAGTTGATACTGTTTGGCAATTTCAAGCGCCTTGCTAAATCCTCGGTAGGCAAAGCGGCGATCCTTAAAAGCAAAGAAGGGAACACTTGGAATACGGATAATTTGCCAATCTTCATAGCGATTGACATCCTTATCCGTCGTCGTAAAGATAAAAACAACATGTCCCTGCTTTTCAAGTTCTGTTTTCAGAGTTCGAATACTGGTCGCAACACCAGAAACCTGAGGAAAATAGGTATCTGTAAATAAACCAATTCGCATAGATTACCTCACTTTTTACTTTCTCCCTAAAGCGGCTTGTTTCTCATAAAAGTCCAACCAGATTTGTAATAGATGCTCTTCAGAATACTCTCTAGAAATATTCTTAGCTTTTTCTTTCAAATCTTTTAAGGCAGCAGGATTCGCTTGATATTCCAGAATAGCTTCTTTCATCTCTTCTCTATCTGCTGTCGCCCGATAATTTCCCTCCAAAATCACCTTATAGAGATCCAAATCACGCAACATAATAGGAGCCTCGCAACTAGCCGCCTCTAAAATAGTCATAGGAAAGAGCTCATTGTAACTAGGTAACAAGAAAAGATCCGCTAGGGCATATAATTCGCGCATACGCTCTGGCGATACAATACCTGGAAACATTAAATTTTTAGGGGGATTGTCCATCATTTTCTTATAGCGTTCATAACCATCTGTCATACCACCAAAAGAGAAACCACCAGCCCAGATAAAGGTAATCTGAGGCAATTCCTCAGCCAGACGAATAAAGTCATCAATCCCTTTACGTTTCTGAACTTGACCAGCACCTACTACGATAAACCGATTGTCACTAACGCCAAGTTCTGTTCGCAGTCTAGCTACCTCTTCTTGTGGAAGGGGATGCCATTTTTCCTTATTGACAAAGTTAGGAATATAGGTCACTTTTTCACGTGGAATACCAGCTGCCACCAAATCCTCAATAAACATAGGATTAACAACAACCAAGTGCTCCATTCGGTTGTAAAAAGAAAATACATAGCGTTTAACAATTCCCTTTAAGAAAAATGGAATTTTCAAACTCCCCTCAAGTGTATCAGGCAAGAAGTGCACATAGCCAATTTTCCTTCCTGAGCGTTTCTTTTGGAAGGTTGATAAATAATAGGGGAAATCAATTGTATGAAAGTGAGTCACATCTGCCTCTATTGGAAGATTTTCTGTAACAATCAATTGGTCCTTGGCATCACGGTGAAGAAGACGAACTAATTCACGGTAGGCACCTGAAACTCCTTGTCCTGCTACTTTCTCACTTGAACTCAACATATTGATGCGTAATTTCTTTTTTTCCATGACTACTATTATATCATTTTCTTGGAATAAAATCAGCAAAAGAAAGGAGAGACTAGAGGAAAAGAGGGGAAATTTCCTCGCTCTTCCAATGGTCTCTCACATATTTTATATGATTACTTAATGCCTAGGGCAATGCGGGCATAGCGACTCATTTTTTCAACTGTCCAGGCTGGATACCAGACTAATTTGACCTCAGTATCCGTTACTTCTGGCACCTCTGTCATGGCATCATAAATCTGATCCGTCAAAAGGTCAGCTAGGGGACAACCCATAGTTGTCAAAGTCATATCAATCTCTGTTTGCCCTGTGTCGCCATCAAAACGAATCTCATAAATCAAACCAAGATTTACAATATCGATTCCCAACTCAGGGTCAATAACTTCTTCCAAGGCTGATAAAATTCGTGTTTTGATGTTTTCAATTTGCTCTTCTGTATAAGCCATATTTATCCTCACTCTTAGTCTTCAATAAAATCACGAAGCGGTTTGCTACGACTTGGTTGACGTAATTTTCTCAAAGCCTTGGCTTCAATCTGACGGATACGCTCACGAGTCACGTTAAAGACTTTACCCACATCTTCAAGGGTACGCATTTTCCCATCATCTAACCCAAAACGCAGACGCAAAACATTTTCTTCACGGTCTGTAAGAGTATCCAAGACCTCATCCAACTGCTCACGCAAGACGATACGAGTCGTATAATCCACTGGATTTTCAATCACTTCATCTTCGATAAAGTCTCCAAGGTGGCTATCGTCCTCTTCACCGATTGGTGTTTCAAGAGATACTGGTTCTTGGGCAATCTTCAAGATTTCACGAACCTTGTCTGGAGTCATATCCATACGTTCAGCGATTTGTTCTGGCGTTGGGTCTTGTCCCAATTCTTGAAGAAGATTACGCTGTTCACGAACCAATTTATTGATGGTTTCAACCATGTGAACTGGGATACGGATAGTACGAGCTTGATCCGCAATAGCACGAGTAATAGCCTGACGAATCCACCAAGTTGCGTAAGTTGAAAACTTGAATCCTTTAGAATAATCAAACTTGTCAACCGCCTTCATCAAGCCCATGTTCCCTTCTTGAATCAAGTCAAGGAACTGCATACCACGGCCGACATAGCGTTTAGCAATAGAAACAACCAAACGAAGGTTGGCTTCCGCAAGACGTTGTTTGGCTTCGATATCACCAGCTTCAACAGCTAGTGCTAATTCTTTTTCCTCTTCATTGGTCAAAAGAGGAACGACCCCGATTTCTTTCAAGTACATACGGACAGGGTCATTGACCTTAGCCGAAGTTGATCCAATCAAATCCTCATCGCTAAGTTCTGGTTCTTCTTCAGCACTAAGAACACGCGCACTTGGATTTCCTTCGTTATCTGTGATCGAAATTCCTGCATCTTGAATCCGTTGCAAGAGATCTTCAATCCCATCAGCGTCCAAGGTAAAGGGAACGACAAGACTAGCATTGATTTCATCATCTGTTGCTGTCCCTTTTTGCTTATGATTACGGATAAATTCTGCTACTTGTACGTCAAATGTTGTTACTTCTTTTTGTTTTGTTACCATTATTACTCCATTCTTCTCTTTTGGGAAATTAAACGTTCCAATTCTTCTAGGGCTGTGTCTGTATCTCCTACATGGCTAGCTTCCTGCACCTTCTTTTTGATTCTCATATTGTCCTGATTCAAGAGAGCCTTGTTTCGAGTCATTTCTACTTCACTAAGTTCCTGCGGTGACATATCAGCAGGCAAATCCTGAGCTAAGACTTGGTACCAAGCTCTTTCAACTTCCTCTGTCTGTTCTGCTAGAACTTCTGGAGGAAGATTGCCATACTGACCAAGCAAGTCATATAGGACCTGAAATTCAGGTGTATCAAATGCAAAGTCTTCTCGCAAGCGGTAATCGTTCAAAACAAGAGGGGATTCCACCATTCGATAAAGTAGATGGGCTTCTGCCCTCATAATAGCCGATAACTGCTTGGTGACAGGCATAGTGATTGGCGTCGGTCTGGAAATTCCTTCCATGCGATTCTGCCTTTGCGCCTGACGACTCTCATTAACAATCTGCTCAATCTGGGCATAATCAAAGGATGCCAGACTGTCAGCTAAAATATGAATATAGCTGTTTTGAGCAGTGATGGACTTTTCTTGAACAATCAAGGGAGCTATTTTTTCAATAAACTCAATCTGGGCCTGCAGATTTTCACTGTTTTCAGGCTTGTACTGGTGAATGTAGAACTCAATCGGACTAATACGAGTTTTCGTTAATAGATAGGTCAAGTCTTCTGGTCCATTTTTTTGTAGATACTCATCAGGATCCAAGTTATCAGGCATGCTGACAATCTGCACAGGCATATCACCAATTTCATCCAGTGCTTTCAATGTCGCAGCTTGCCCAGCCTTATCGCCATCGTAAACAAGAACCAACTTCTTGGTTAACCTTTTCAGATGCTCAACATGCTCACGACTTAAGGCCGTTCCCATAGACGCTACAGCGTTTTCGATTCCAGCCCGATAGGCTGCAATGACATCCATGAATCCTTCCATCAGATAAATCTCACTGGCTTTCCCAGAAGATTTTTTTGCCCTATCCATATGATATAATTCGTAACTTTTGTTAAAAATTGCAGTCGATCGGCTATTTTTATACTTAGAAGTTTGTGAATCCGTTTTCTGCCAGATACGACCTGAGAAGGCAATGACCTTTCCCTGATCATTGGTCAAGGGAAACATGATGCGATTGTGAAAAGTGTCTACAAATTGATTGGCATCTGATAGGTAAAATAGCCCTGAATCTAGAAAATCCTCATCACGATACTGACCAGACAAACGTTGATAGAGATAGTTTCGTTCTGGAGGTGCTAAACCAATCCGAAAATGCTTGAGCACTTCATCTGTCAAACCACGCTGATAAAGGTAGTTTCTAGCCTCTTCCCCCATGGTCGTTGTCATGAGAATAGCATGATAAAATTTAGCCGCATCTTCGTGCATATCATAAAGATCTTGGTGGGGTGAAGCTGATTTCTGTTCACTATAAAGCGGTTTTTCAACCTCAATCCCCACACGCTGACCTAAGATTTGGACAGCCTCCATAAAGGGAACCCCTTGGTACTCTTCGATAAACTTAAAGACATCACCCGAGCGACCACAACCAAAACAGTGATAAAACTGCTTATCCTCTACAACGTTGAAAGAAGGTGTTTTTTCACCATGAAAAGGACAGAGCCCTAGATAGTTCCGTCCTGCCTTTTGTAAAGAAATCACATCTCCTATGACTTCCACAATGTTGGCATTGTTTTTGATTTCTTCAATGACTTGTTTGTCAACCATACACAATACCTCCATTTTATCATAGTTTTACGTAAACTAGTATAGCTTATTTCTGAAAAAAAGTAAACCATTTCATACGCTTTCCGTAATTATCTTTGCCTTATTTTTCTAGATAGAAAAGAAAGTTAAAGAAAGTTAAAGAAAGTTAAAAAAACTCAGAAACACTTTAACGCTTCTAAGTTTTTCTTCTCTATTTTTTGATGAAAATAAAGTTTATCTATTCAAATAATTGATAGTAGTCTGAGATTTTCATTTTTGCTTTTTCTTCTTGGTTTAAATCTTGGATAATCCGTCCTTCTTTCATGACAATCAAGCGATTGCCATATTTGAGAGCATCTTCCATATGATGAGTAATCATAAGGGCTGTCAGCTGATCTTTCTTGACAAATTCATCTGTCAATTCCATCAAGGCCACACTGGTCTTTGGATCAAGGGCAGCAGTATGCTCGTCTAACAGGAGTAATTCAGGTCGCTTCAAGGTTGCCATCAAGAGACTCAAAGCCTGTCTTTGTCCACCTGATAAGAACTCAATCGGTGTATTCAAATGTCTCTCAAGACCATTCCCTACTTTTTCAATGGTTGCCTGAAACTCATCCTTATAGCTAGTCAAGCGTCGTGGTAACAATCCACGCTTTTCACCACGAAACTTGGCAATTAAAAGATTTTCAGCAACCGTCATACGAGGAGCTGTTCCCATCTTGGGATCTTGGAAAACACGAGACAAGTACTTGGCACGCTTCTCTGGTGAAAACTTGGTAACATCTTCACCCAAGATACGAATAGTTCCACTGGTTAATGACAAGGTTCCTGCAATAGTGTTAAAGAGAGTTGATTTCCCAGCACCATTTCCACCTAAAATCGTGATAAAGTCCTGTTCAAAAATTTCTAAGGAAACATCATTTAAAATAATCTTTTCTTCATCAAAGCCATTTTTAACGATTTTGGTTGCATTTTTTAATTCTACAATTGCTGTCATTTGCTTAACTTGGCTCCTTTCAAGATTGTTTGCTTAAATGTTGGAATCATGAGACAGACTGCCAAAATCACGGCACTGTATAAACGAAGGTAACTTGTATTAAAGCCAAGAGCGATAACCGCCCACACTAAGAATTGATAGGCGATAGAACCTACAACGATGGTAACCAGACGTTCTGCCAAGCTCAAACTCTTGAAGATAACTTCTCCAATAATCAAACTTGCAAGACCTACAACGATAACCCCGATTCCTCGAGATACATCAGCATAACCTTCTTGCTGGGCAATGAGAGCACCTGCAAGAGCAATCACACCATTTGATAAGACCAATCCCATGAGCTCCATGCGTCCAGTATGAATCCCGAAACTTCTAGCCATATCAGGATTGTCACCTGTAGCAATATAGGCTTGTCCGAGTTTGGTATCCAAGAAAAAGAGCATGAGAGCAATAACAATACTCACAAAGATGAGACCTGTCAAAAGTTGATTCAAATCCGAGTCAAAAGGCAAAACATCCTGGATTTGCTTGGTTCCAAGCAATCCTAAATTTGCACGTCCCATAATCAAGAGCATGATAGAGTGACAGGAAGTCATCACCAAAATCCCTGAGAGCAAGGTTGGGATCTTCCCTTTTGTATAAAGAAGTCCTGTTGCCATACCAGCCAAACAACCTGCTCCTACAGCAATAAGAGTTGCTAAAAAAGGATTCACACCTTTCGTTATCAAAGTGACAGCAACAGCTCCCCCAAGAGGGAAGGAACCTTCTGTCGTCATATCTGGAAAGTTCAAAATCCTAAATGTCATAAAGATTCCCAGACCTAGAATAGCCCAGACAAATCCTTGAGAAATAATAGATAATATCATCTGTTTCTTAACCTTTTCTATATGCTTTCTATTGTAAAAAATTGGAGGAGATGTCCCCAACTCCTCCATTACAGATTATTCGATCACTTGTCCTGCTTCTTTTAGAACAGATTCAGGAATCGTAATACCTAGCTCTTGTGCCAATTTTTTGTTAATTACTGACTTACCAGTTGAAAAGACATTGACTGGAGTATCAGCCGGTTTTGCACCTTTCAAGACTTGCGCAATCATTTTACCTGTTGCCACACCAAGGTCATGTTGGTCAACTACAACTGATGCCAAACCACCTATTTCTACCATGGCAGTAGCACTTGGATAAATTGGCTTCTTAGAACTTTGATTACTAGAGACAACCGTTGGAAATCCCGATGCAATGGTGTTATCAATTGGAACCCAGATAGCATCGACCTTGCTAGTCATAACGTTAACTGTTGAAGCAATTTCATTTGTTGAAGGAACTGCGAATGTTTCCACTGTCAAACCTGCTTTTTCAGCATAAGCCTTAAATTCTTCGACCTGTGTTTTTGAATTGTCTTCGCTACTTGAGTAAAGGGCCCCGATTGTTTTTACATTTGGTGTAAGAGCCTTGATGAGTTCAACTTGTTGTTGAGCTGGATTGTGGTCAGACACCCCTGTAATGTTGCCACCTGGTTTTTTCAAATCTTTAACCAAGTTAGCACCAATTGGGTCTGTAATAGCAGCCATGATAACTGGTAGGTCTTTTGTTGCACTAGCCAATCCTTGAGCAGCTGGTGTTGCAATACCAACCACAAGGTCATTGCCATTTGCGACCAATTGTTTACTCATTGTCGCAACCTTACTTTGGTCACCTTCTGAGTTCATAAAATCGATTTTAATTTGGTCATCTTTATAGCCTTCTTCTGCAAGTCCATCTTGGATTCCTTTATAAATCAAATCAAGAGATGGATGGCTCACAAATTGAAGGACACCAACTTTGGCAACTTTCTTTTCATTCTTAGCTTCTGGCTTATTCATTGAAGAGTAAATCAAGCTTCCTGCTACTAAAACTGCTAACGCAGCGATAATTCCAATTAAACGTTTATTTTTCATTCTATTTCTCCTTTTTATTCCTTTAAAATACTTCACTTATCTAATACTCTTCGAAAATCTCTTCAAACCACGTCAGCGTCGCCTTACCGTACTCAAGTACAGCTTGCGGCTAGCTTCCTAGTTTGCTTTTTGATTTTCATTGAGTATAAACAAGCGACGCCATCGTTTTCTTTCCATACTAACCTCCATCAAAAAGTCCTCACACAAAAAACTTGTGTGAGGACGTCGATGCGCGGTACCACCTCAATTATAGGGAATTTCCCTATCGCTCTGTCTCGCAATCACGAGATGCACTGTAAGGTGTGCTCACCGAATTTTTATGATTTCAAATTCTAAATAACATCCAGCCCAATTTTCATCATCACCACTTATCTGTTTTCAGCTACCACAGACTCTCTAAAAAGTTTGTATGATTACTTTTCTGAATGTTTAAATTATATCATTTTTCAATTACTTGTCAAGACTCTTTGAGTATTTTTTTGAAATATTCAAAAACTTCCCCTATAGAAAAGAGGAAGTTTGATAGGTATCAGCCTGAATTACGAAGACCTGTTGCAATTCCGTTGATGGTTGTATGGATTAATTTTTCTTGATCGCTTGATAATTCTCCTCGGCGTTGACGTTTAATCAACTCCAACTGGATGTAGTTAAGAATATTAAAGTATGGCATACGATAATCTAAACTTGCTTTTAGATATGGATTTTCAGCCAAAAGTTCATCATAACCTTCGATAGCCAAGATAACTTCCTTGGTAACTTGCCATTCATTTAGAATAGTCTCATAGATTGCTTTTACTTGATCATCTTCACAAAGTTTGGCATATTCAAAAGCAATATTCATATTTGATTTTGACAAGACCATGTCAACGTTTGAAAGAAGTGATTGGAAGAAAGGCCAATTTTGATACATATCTCGTAAGATAGCGATATTCTCTGGATTTTTATCGATAAATTCTTTGAAGCTTGAACCAACTCCATACCAGCCAGGGAACATCACACGACTTTGCGACCATGAGAAGACCCATGGAATAGCACGCAAACCACCGATTTCTGTAATGGTCTTACGAGCAGCTGGACGTGAACCGATATTAAAGCTTGAAATAGCCTTAATTGGACTTGACTCAAAGAAATAATCATAGAAATGGTCATTACCAAAGACTAAATCACGGTAGATATCATAACTACGGTCTACTACTTGGTCCATAATGGCTTCATAGCGATTGGATGTATTGGTGTCGCTCTTCTTCTGCGTAATCATACGGTTAATAGCTGCAGATACTAGCATTTCAAGGTTATAGTAAGCTGCGTCTTTGTTACCGTATTTATTCCCAATTACTTCACCCTGCTCCGTCAAACGGATACGATCCTTGATAGACTTGAGCGGTTGAGATGTGATGGCTTCATAGGTTGGTCCACCACCACGACCGACAGTCCCACCACGGCCATGGAAGAAGGTAACCTTAACGCCAAATTCATCTCCAATAGCAGTCAATTGTTGTTGAGCCTTGTAGAGGGTCCAACATGATGATAGGTAGCCACCATCTTTATTACTATCAGAGTAACCAAGCATGATTTCTTGGTAGTTATTACGTGAAGCAATCCATTTCTTAGCAAGAGGAAGAGAAAGGTATTCTCTCATAGTTTCTTCTGAGTGGTCCAAGTCCTCAATTGTTTCAAAGAGAGGAACGATTTGGACACGGGCTCTTTCTTTATCAACTAACCCTACTTCTTTTAGCAAGATAGCCAATTCCAACATATCTGATACGCTGGTTGCATGTGAAATAATGGTTTGACGAATAACATCATCACCCAACTTATCTTTCAACTTACGAGCAGCTTTAAAGATGGCCAATTCTTTTTCAAGTAACTCTGATTTTTCAACGTGAGTGGCAGAAAGAATACGTGGATCTTCTTCTAATTCTTTCAAGAGAAGCTGGCATTTTTCTTCTTCACTTAGTTCGCTATAACGCGAATGAATTCCTGCTGATTTCAAAAGTTCAGCTACGCAGGCCTCATGAACACTAGAATCTTGGCGCATGTCAATAGATGCCAAATAGAAACCAAAAATTTCAACTGCCTGGATCAACTCAACAAAATCACCAGAAATCAGTGCTTCACCCTTATTTTCCAAGAGGGAATCACGAATGGTAATTAAGTCCTTATAAAAATCATTGGCCGTTTCATAGCGAGCCCCAACTTCCTTATCTTCAATCAGATAAGCTTTTGTCGCTTGGATTTTTGATTGAATATCAAACAAGGCACGGCGGTAAAGCTCTTTTTCACGGTAGATTGAGTTATCCTTGGATTGGCGAGCCATTTCTCTGACTTGCTTGCTGACATTGACAATACTTGTTGAGAGAGAGAATTCACGATAAAGTTGGTAAATCTTTTCATCATAGTAGTTCATGATGACTTCACACTGAGTCATGGCAGATTGTTTCAAGGTATCTGCTGTAACAAAGGGATTCCCATCACGGTCTCCACCAATCCACATTCCCATGGTAATTGGTTTAGGATGTTTCAACTCCAAGCCATGTTTTTTAGCCAGGCGCTTGTACTCAGCAGTCAAATGAGGAACAGCTTTCAGGAATGAACTATTGTAGTATTCCATAACATTCGTGATTTCATTGGTAACTTTCAATTTCTTTTCACGAATCATGTCTGTCTGCATGATAATCTCAATGTAACGACGGAGATCATTATGCCATTTTTCCTTATTAATCAAGCCTAATTTCACATCACGGTACTTACGCAAGAGGGTGTGGATATGGTTAGTCAAATCCAGCATACTCTTACGTTGCACTTGTGTTGGATGGGCTGTCAAAACAGGGACAACATTCAAATGTTCTAAAATTTCAACCGCATTTTCTTTTTCTGCAACCATTTTAATCGTTGCTGATAATTTACCAAGATAATCTTGATCTATATTATTTTGATGGTTGATTTCATAGGCCAAATCCACGTCTTCTGAAATATTAATCAAGAGAGGCAAGATAGAGAAATAGCGTGAAATATAAGCCATTTCATCATTTGTAAGGCTAGTAACCAATTGGTTCAAGCCTTGATAATCTTCTTGAGTTGATAATTCCTTCAACTGCATGATTTTTTCAAAAGTTTCTGGAGCAAGCATATTTTTAGTAATATCTTCTAACAATTCTGTTAAAATCAATACTTCTTCTTGCACGACAGCTTTATTACTATAGTTTTCTAATTTTTGAAGAGACATAGGCAATCCTTTCCACTATCAGCTCTACATATAGTTTGATGAGTGAGCTTCTAACTCCTCATACAATTGGGCACGTTTTTCACTTGCATCAATATTTAAGACAAAGGCGATGGCTACAGATAAGACTAGGAGACTGTTCCCTCCTTGCGATAAGAAGGGGAAGGTAACCCCTGTTGAAGGAATAATACCAGAAATTCCACCGATATTAACAAAGACCTGTACCAACATCATCCCCCCAACTCCAATCGCCATCATGGAATTAAAGGGATTCTTAGCACGAATTCCTACTAGGATAATTCGCAAAATGAGGAAAAAGACAAGTGCTAAAATCAAGCTGGCACCCACAAATCCAAACTCTTCAATGACAATTGAAAATACAAAGTCTGTATGGGCTTCTGGTAGATAGCCACGTTTTTCGATTGAATTTCCTAAACCTAGACCAAACCAACCACCATTGACCATGGCAAAGTAGGAATTTGCAAGTTGGTGGCCTGCTCCTGCCAAATCAGCAAAGGGATTAAAATAAGCACTGAAACGCTTGGCTACATATCCAAATACTGGAACTTTTGAAAACTTATCAACTCCTATAAAAGAAATAAGTGATAAGGATAAGGCAGAAATTCCAACTAAAATTCCAAAAAAAGCAAGAAACCATCTATAAGCGATTCCACTAACTGTATACATAATCAAAGCTACCAATGCTAGAATAGTAGCATTCCCCAAATCTGGGAAAATAGCAAGGCTGCCAATCAGTACAAAGAGGACAAAACGCCAATCATTAAAAGCACGAGGAAGCCACTGATTTTGTGTCAAAACTTGGAAGTCATAAATAGCGATATCCTCTTGTTGTTTGGAAAATCTGTTTGCTAAATACCAAATAATAATAATTTTCAAATATTCGGCTGGCTGAATAGTCAAAGGTCCTACTGAAATCCAGCCATAGGCTCCATTGACCGGAATACCAATCAAACGAGCCAAAGCTAATAGAATCAGCTCAACGAACATAACGATAAATAAAAGACGTTCGTTTCTTAAAAAATTCAGTTTCAACTTATATATCAAGGCAATCAGTATCAAACTAAATATCCAAAATAGTCCCTGACTTCGGACCAATTGCAGTGCACTTTGGCCTTCTTGAATTAAAATAGCACTGGTTGTCGAATAAACCACAATCAAGCCCAAAATAGATAACAGTAAGTAAGGAACTAGAATAGAATAGTTTAATAGGTGCCTCTTACTAATCTTCATAGTATCACCAATCTAATGAGAACAACACAATTGCTTCCCAAATTCCGTTTGTTTTCTAGTTTTGATTGCTATTATACCATTTTTTCCGAAAGAAAAAAACTCTTATCCATCAGATAGACCATTTTTGTCATAAGAAAAAGAGCACTTGGCCCTTTTCTGTTTTATTCTTTTGATGAACTGCTTGAGCTTGAATCTCCACCACCGATATATTGGGTAAAGATATTTTGGAAGGCTTGGTCTTTAACCTTGATATTGGCTGCTTGCAATTCTTTTCCGATAATACTTTGAACAAATGTTGAATCATTTTGTTTTTGAGTCAAGATAACAGTTTTTAATTTTTCTTTGTAGTTATCGATATTAGATGATTTTTCTGTTTTCTTAGTGACTTTTACAATGTAATATTGGCTGCTGTAGGCTTGTGTGCCAGTGGCTGTGATGACATCAGAAACACCATTTACATCTAAAGCAAAAGCAGCTTTTTTAACTTGTTCTGGTACTTCTGTTGAAGCAGAATCAAAGGTGATTTCTCCACCATTCGCTTTCGTTTTCTCATCTGTTGAATTATCTTTGGCTAATTGAGCAAAGTCTGCATCACTAGCTTTGGCTTTTTCAAGAATTTCTTTGGCCTTGTCTTCATTGTCCAAACGGATGATTTGAGCCGTTACATCTGGAGTGTACTCGTCAAAGGCCTTCTTATAAGCATCATCTGTCAATTCAGCTTCTGCTGCTTTTTTAACTGCCAACTCAACTAATTTACTTGTACGAATTTGAGCTTTACGTGTTTCAAGGGTCATTCCTGCTTGTGACAAGACACGTTGGTAGTTCTCACCATATTGTTTTTCTTCTTCTGCAATAGTGTCGTTGACTTCTTTTTCATCTACTTCTGAACCGTATTGTTTCTCAAATACTTTTTGGATGGTCAAGTTCAACAAGACTTGTTGGGCTGAAGGATTACTTTTCACTTGCTCATAAAACTGATGTTCAGTGATAACATCTCCTTTCATGCTGATAAGGTCTGCTCCTTCTGAACCTTTCGAACAAGCTGCTAAAGTTGCTACTGATAATAGTGTAATGGCACCTGCCAATAGTTTTTTCTTCATGTCTACTCCTTTGAGATAAGTGTTACCCTATCTATTTTACTATATTTTCTTAAATTTTTCTGAAAATCATTCGCTTTCAGGCAGTTGAACATCTGCTACATTTTTACGAAGCATGAGAATTCCGTCCCCCAGAGGTACTAATGTTGCTGTGAGTCCTGGATTGTCTAAGGTTGCATCAAACAGTCTTTGAAGTCCTCTGTAAATGGTTCGCTGACCTCGACGAACTTCCATGATATCCTTGGCAACATCACCACCTTGGAAAATATCATCCAAGACAACCACTCCACCAACTTCCAAGTGTTTGAGGATCTCTGGCAGAAAGACGATGTATTTAGACTTAGCAGAATCCATAAAGACAAAATCATAAGACTCTGTCAAGGTAGATAAGACATCTACCGCATCTCCTTCTAAAAGCGTGATTTGCTTACGACTGTCAAACTGGGCAAAATTTTCCTTGGCAAAACCAATCATTTCTGGATTGCGGTCAATGGTTGTAATTTTGGCATCTGGCGCATGTTCTGACATCAAGAGAGCTGAAAAACCGATAGCCGTCCCAATTTCCAGAATATTTTTAGGTTGCATAGTTTCCATGAGAAAACGGAAATAAGCTACCGTTTCATGGGGGATGATGGGAATATTTTCCTTACGAGCAAAGTCTTCCAATTCTTTCAGGGATCCTGTGATTTGCTTTTGACGCTGGCGCATCAAGTCAACAATTTCTTCTTTGACAACAGGACGACGCATGTTATGGTTAGCATTTTTACTATACGATTCAACCATCTTATGCCAATCCCAATTTTTCAACAAGGGCTTCAAACTCATTCAAACGACGTTCAAAGACTGCAAAGGCATCGTTGAGATAGTCTTCCTTCTCCATATCAACACCAGCTTTTCTCATGACATTAAGTGGATAGTCAGATTTACCTGCCTTGAGGTAGTCGATATAGCGCTCACGGTCTTCTTGACTACCATGGACAATTTTTTCAGCCAGGGCTGAGGCGGCCGCAAAGCCTGTTGAATATTGATATACATAATAGTTATAGTAGAAGTGTGGGATGCGGGCCCACTCGTATTGGATTTCAGGATTGTCTTCCTTACTCAAACCATAATACTCTTGGTTCAAGTTTGCGTAGAGTTTATTTAGGAAATCGCTTGTCAAGACTTCCCCATTTTGATCCGCTTGGTGAATAGCGTGTTCAAACTCGGCAAATTGAGTTTGGCGGAAAACTGTTCCACGGAAACCATCTAGGAAGTTATTGAGAATAGCAAAGCGCGTTGCGTCGTCTTCCACTTCTTCCAATAATTTCTCCGTCAAGATATTTTCATTGGTAGTTGAGGCAATTTCAGCCAAGAAGATAGAATAATCTCCGTAAACATAAGGCTGAGTTTCACGCGTATAGCTTGAATGCATACTGTGTCCTGTTTCATGAACAAGTGTAAAAAGATTGTCTAGATTGTCCTGCCAGTTGAGGAGCATAAAGGCATTGGTATCGTAAGAACCACCAGAATAGGCACCTGAACGCTTGCCTTGATTTTCGTAAACATCAATCCAACGCTCACTGAAGGCACGTTTAACACGGCTCAAGTAATCCTCACCCAAGACTGCCAAGGCATCTTCTGCCTTTTTCAAGGCTTCTTGGTAGGTAAAACTGTATTCAACAGATGAAAGCGGTGTGTAGACATCGTACATCTTGAGGTCTGAAATCCCCAAAATCTTTGAACGAAGCTCAAGGTAACGATGCAAGAGGGGCAAATGCTTGCGAACTGCTGCTACCAAATTGTCATAAACACTCTCTGGAACAAAATTCGCCGCTAGGGCTGCATGACGAGCACTCTTATAGTTGCGAACTTTTGCTCGGTAGTTTTGCACCTTAACATTGGTTTGCAAGGTTTTGGCATAAGTATGTTGGAATTGTTCGTAAGTCGCATAAAGGGCTTGATAGGCACCACGGCGCACCTCACGATTTTTAGACTCCATCAAACGTGTGTAAGTTCCATGAGAGAGCTGCACTTCCTTACCATCATCGTCAAGAACATAAGGGAAAACAATATCCGCATTGTCCAAGATAGCGAAGGTTTCACTTGCCGAACCAAAGATTTCTCCAGCGCCAGCCAATAATTCTTCTTCGCGTTGTGAAAGAACGTGATCCTTGCCTTGTAAAAGCTTGTCAAAATAGTGTTGATAAACCTGCAATTTTGGTTGAGCTTCTAAAAAGTCAGCATACTGCTTTTCGCTAATTTCCATAAATTCAGGCTCATAGAATGAAAAGGCTTGGTCTAGCTGGCTATAGAGAGTCATGGCCTTGGCATAGTACTCTTGGTACTTGGCTTCACGCGTGTCCTGATCGTTCTTCATATGAGCATAAACGTAAAGCTTCTCCATCTGGCGTTCCATCTCAAGAGAAAATTCAGTGATTTCGAGTAGGCTATCCGCACTATCTAGGAGATGGCCTTCATACTGGGCTACTGTCTCCAATTGTTCTGTTAAATCTTTTAAGGCTTCTTCCCAAGCCTGATCAGTTGGATAGATCGTTGATAGATCCCATGTATCTTTTTCATTTATTTCATTTCTTTGTAATACCATTAGATTCCTCCATCCTTTCTATTCTACCATATTTTTCAAGAAATATTGCTGATAAAAGGCTGGTGGATAAAGCTTTTGCCAATCATTTTGAGGATTTTCTTGATAATAGGTGTAAAAATGCTGATAATAGCTATTCAAGTCTTGTTCAATCTGGAAAAATTTGCCCACTAGTGGTCTAATTTGGGGATACCATGCTTTTAGCTCATAAGTCAGGATATTCTCTCCCTTTTGATAGGCTTCTGCTTGTTCTTTCATCCAAATGGGATTTTGATAATACAGTTGTTGTCGGATATAGCGACAGATATCCTTATCTTGAAAAACTGTAAAATGAGATATTTTTTGTTTCTTATAGGGGAGACGTAATATCTCCAGTAGACTATCTTGTCCATAGGGAAATTCCTTAATCTGATAATGGAGTTTACCTCGGAGATCTTGGTGAATCAGGTATTTGAGTCTTAAAAGCTGTTTTTCCTTGTCTATTTCCCAAACATAAAAGCCCATATTTTGACTGAAATAAAGAAAACCTTCTTGTAGACGAGTCAATCGCTCCTTGAGCCAAAGTTTTTGTCCCAGCAACCACAGTACTTGGTAACCTTGACTACGATAACCCTCACTACGCTCCTTAAGAAGTTTTTGTGGTAAGGGACTACACTGGACTTCTAAAGCTAGATTACCATTTACAAATACATCCGCAATCTGTTTAAGCTCTGGAAACGGGTATTCTAATTGTACCTCTGCCTCTTTTTTCAACCAGTGATAAAGGGATTCTTTATTTGCCAGATGTTCTGGACTTTCATTTTCAGAGGAATACTCACAGTCTTTTAAGGATTTGTGGGCAAAATGGGTTCGGACACTTGATCCTTGACGCAAACGGAGCTGACCTCCACAAGCTGGGCAGGTGTATGCTTGCTTCTCAAGCTTATTCTCTAACACATTTACCAACTGTCCCCTAGCATCTCTCGCAACAAACATGATTTCCCTCCTTTTCTATATTATTCGAAAAAATTAATAATTGTATTTTTAATTATAGAAGAAAAGTATAGTAAATCGAAATAAAGTATAGGCGAATTGATTGGGGAATTATAGTGAGTTGAAATAAGATATGAACAAATTTATTAGGGAAATCAAATTAATTTCTAGAAATACTTTAGCAGAAGTTATATACTATAGTAATTTCAATCTACTATAAAATTAAATTTCTATCAATAATTAAGAATTTATTTCGTACTATTCCCGTTTCATTTTACTATGCCATAATTAACAAATAATCTCCTAGTAATCAATGGACTACTAGGAGATTTTTTAAGGAATTCTATATAAGCTATAAAATCAAATACAGATTTTACTAAAAGATTAGATTAACTCATATATAAATTATGCTTCTTCGTCTTCTTTACGACGACGGCCTGCAAGACCAAGTCCAAGTACTGCACTTGCTGCAGCTGCTACCATAGCTACTGTAGAGTCTGCTGTACCAGTATTTGGAAGTTGTCGATCTTTATTTATTGTAGTTTCAGATACTGGAGTTCCATCTGACATTTCATTAGCACTGCCGTCCTTATGTGGCTGAGCTGGCATTTCTTCTGAAATACCATTCACACTACCTGTATAGGCTGGGACTTCTGCTGTTGGTGGCGTAACTACGTTGCCGTCACCAGCTGTACTGCTTGTGCCTACTGGTTCTGTATAGGCTGGGACTTCTGCTGTTGGTGGTGTAATAACGTTGCCTGCGCCATCCGTACTACTTGTGCCTACTGGATCTGTATACGCTGGCACTTCGACAGTCGGTGGGGTAATAACGTTACCATCGCCATCTGTATTACTTGTACCTACTGGATCTGTGTAAGCTGGAACTTCGACAGTCGGTGGCGTAATGACATTACCTTCGCCATCTGTACTGCTGGTGCCTACTGGATCTGTATACGCTGGCACTTCGACAGTTGGTGGGGTAATAACGTTACCATCGCCATCTGTACTGCTGGTACCTACTGGATCTGTGTAGGCTGGCACTTCTAATGTTGGTGGCGTAATGACATTGCCTGAGCCATCTGCACTGCTTGTTCCTACTGGATCTGTGTAGGCTGGCACTTCTAATGTTGGTGGCGTAATGACATTGCCTGAGCCATCTGCACTGCTTGTTCCTACTGGATCTGTGTAGGCTGGAATCTCTACAGTTGGTGGAGTAATGACATTGCCTGAGCCATCCGTGCTACTTGTGCCTACTGGATCTGTATAGGCTGGAACTTCTGCTGTTGGTGGAATAATAACATTACCTTCACCATCTGTACTACTTGTGCCTACTGGTTCTGTATAAGCTGGGACTTCTACAGTTGGTGGTGTAATACCGTTTCCTGCGCTATTTGTACTGCTTGTACCTACTGGATTTACTGCTTCAATTGCTTTAACTCCTGTAGTTTGAGCGGCATCTACACCATCTTGATCTTTCGCTTCATTGATAGCATTTACGGCTGCGATAGCTGCTTGCGCTACTTCGGCTTTCGCTGCGGCTTTTTCATCGTCGGATAATTTAGCATTCTTATCAATTGAGGCAATCTTAGCTTCTGACGCTGTTTGGATGGCTTCTAGTGCTTTCTCTTTACCTACTGGAGTTACTGCTTCAATTGCTTTAACTCCTGCAGTTTGAGCGCCATCTACGCCTTCTTGATCTTTCGCCTCATTAATAGCATTAACGGCTGCGAGGGCTGCTTGCGCTACTTCAGCTTTCGCTGCGGCTTTTTCATCGTCTGACAATTTAGCATTCTTATCAATTGAGGCAATCTTAGCTTCTGACGCTGTTTGGATGGCTTCTAGCGCTTTCTCTTTGCCTACTGGATTTACTGCTTCAATTGCTTTAACTCCTGTAGTTTGAGCGGCATCTACACCATCTTGATTTTTCGCTTCATTGATAGCATTTACAGCTGCGATGGCTGCTTGCGCTACTTCGGCTTTCGCTGCTGCTTTTTCATCATCTGACAATTTAGCATTCTTATCAATTGAGGCAATCTTAGCTTCTGACGCTGTTTGGATGGCTTCTAGCGCTTTCTCTTTACCTACTGGAGTTACTGCTTCAATTGCTTTAACTCCTGTAGTTTGAGCGCCATCTACGCCTTCTTGATCTTTCGCTTCATTGATAGCGTTAACGGCTGCGATAGCGGCTTTCGCTACTTCGGCTTTCGCTGCTGCTTTTTCATCGTCTGATAATTTAGCGTTCTTATCAATTGAAGCAATCTTAGCTTCTGATGCTGTTTGGATGGCTTCTAGTGCTTTCTCTTTACCTACTGGAGTTACTGCTTCAATTGCTTTAACTCCTGCAGTTTGAGCGCCATCTACGCCTTCTTGATCTTTCGCTTCATTGATAGCATTTACGGCTGCGATAGCTGCTTGCGCTACTTCGGCTTTCGCTGCGGCTTTTTCATCGTCGGATAATTTAGCATTCTTATCAATTGAGGCAATCTTAGCTTCTGACGCTGTTTGGATGGCTTCTAGTGCTTTCTCTTTACCTACTGGAGTTACTGCTTCAATTGCTTTAACTCCTCCAGTTTGAGCGCCATCTACGCCTTCTTGATCTTTCGCCTCATTAATAGCATTAACGGCTGCGAGGGCTGCTTTCGCTACTTCAGCTTTCGCTGCGGCTTTTTCATCGTCTGACAATTTAGCATTCTTATCAATTGAGGCAATCTTAGCTTCTGACGCTGTTTGGATGGCTTCTAGCGCTTTCTCTTTGCCTACTGGATTTACTGCTTCAATTGCTTTAACTCCTGTAGTTTGAGCGGCATCTACACCATCTTGATTTTTCGCTTCATTGATAGCATTTACAGCTGCGAGGGCTGCTTGCGCTACTTCGGCTTTCGCTGCTGCTTTTTCATCATCTGACAATTTAGCATTCTTATCAATTGAGGCAATCTTAGCTTCTGACGCTGTTTGGATGGCTTCTAGTGCTTTCTCTTTACCTACTGGAGTTACTGCTTCAATTGCTTTAACTCCTCCAGTTTGAGCGCCATCTACGCCTTCTTGATCTTTCGCTTCATTGATAGCATTTACAGCTGCGATGGCTGCTTGCGCTACTTCGGCTTTCGCTGCTGCTTTTTCATCATCTGACAATTTAGCATTCTTATCAATTGAGGCAATCTTAGCTTCTGACGCTGTTTGGATGGCTTCTAGGGCTTTCTCTTTATTTGCTTCTAAGTCACCATTGTCATGTACTGCTTTGACTGCAGCTTCACCTGCTGTTTTAGCTTCGGCTACTTTATCAGCGTTTTCTGCTTCTGTAATCTTAGCTTCTTCTTCTGCTTTCTTAGTATCTACTGCTGTTTCTTTT
>NZ_VMND01000010.1:0-98308 GCF_013277555.1 Streptococcus sp. k-163
ATTTCATAATAAAAACACCCCAAAAGTTAGATTTTTTCTGTCTAACTTTTGGGGTGCAGTTCATTATTGGTCTATTCACAGGTCTTTCTTTCAATCGCTCTTCCGTTTTCAATCTTCCCTTTGATTTATTTAACTTCTAAGAAATCACTGATGGGAGAATTTACCAATGCCAAATGGAATACCATCCTTGGCTATATCGTTTCCATTATCTTAACAATTCTCAATGTGAAATTGTTATTTGATATTTTCTAAGAAATTCACCCGAGTTATAAAACAAGCATATAAGAAAAAAGATACCCAAGATTTCTTGAGTCTACTGAAAAAGTCATCAAATTGATGGCTTTTTTGTTATACTAGAGATGAGGTGAGATGATGCTTGATAATCAGTTAACTATGGATGTCAGTCCTTATTCTAGTTTGTATGATATCGTGGTTCCTAAAACCCACTTTTTACGTCAGCTAACTGAACTCTGTGATTTTAGCTTTATTTATGATGAACTAGAAAAGAATTATCGTCCCGATTTTGGGCGTAAAGCTTATTCACCGATTATGATATTCAAATATCTCTTGTTAAAAGATATTTATAAGTTATCAGATGTAGATGTGGTAGGACGTTCCTTGTCAGATATGGCCTTTAAATTTTTTCTTGGTCTAGCTCCTGAAGATTCTGTTATCGAGCCATCCTCTCTGACGAAATTTAGAAAGCTAAGAATTAAAGATGATAAACTGCTTGATGTATTGATTCAGAAGTCTGTTCAAATTGCACTCGAACATAACTTGATTAAGAGTAAAATCCTCATTGTGGATGCCACTCACACCAAATCTCATTATAATCATAAGAAACCCCAAGAAATCCTTAGAGAGCGTTCAAAAGCTTTACGTAAAACAATTTATCAACATTCAGAAGATATCAAAATAGAATTTCCAAAGAAACCTCAAGAAGATAACCTCGAAGCAGAGTTGACCTATACAGAGGAGTTAATGGCTGTGGTTGAAAAACACAAGGAACTCTTAGCCCTACCGGCTGTTTCTCAAAAGTTCAATTACCTAAAAGAGGCTGTCGAGGACGACTTAGAACATTTGGAAGCTTCTGTTAAGGAGGAGGCTAGGCTTGGACATAAGACAGCCGACACCTCTTTCTATGGATATAAAAGTCATATCGCTATGACGGATGAACGGATTATTACTGCTTGCGTGGTCACTTCTGGTGAACAAAGCGATGGGAAATATTTACCTGAGTTATATGCCAAAACAAAGGAAAATAGTCTGGACATCGAGACTATTATTGGTGATGCGGCTTATTCAGGAAAGGACAACATTCAACTAGCTCGCAAAGAAAAGATTCATTTGGTTTCAAAACTGAATCCTTCTGTTTCAAAAGGTTACCGTAAAGAAGAGGATGCGTTTGAATTTAATAAAGATGCAGGGCTATTTGTCTGTCCAGAAGGACACATGGCTGTTCGCAAAGCAAGGACAGGGAAAAAATATCAAAATAAGAATCAAGTTGTCACTCATTACTTTGACATTGAGAAGTGCAAGAGTTGCCTTTCCAAGGAAGGATGTTATAAGGAGGGGGAAAAGTCTAAAACTTATTCAATAGCCATTAAGAGTGACGACCATCTTTTCCAGAAGAAATTTCAGGAAACACCTTATTTTAAAGAAATGGCCAGACATCGCTATAAAATCGAAGCAAAGAATGCCGAACTAAAACAGAGACATGGCTTTGATGTCGCGAGAGCATCGGGTCTTTTCAGCATGGAGTTACAGGCAGCCACAACCATCTTCGTGGTCAATATGAAACGAATTATGACCTTAATAAATACAAAATAACCGAGGAACTCGCTCAAATTAACGAGAGATTCCCCGGTTTTCATTTCATTAAAAGTAAGAGACCTATTTTTTCAGTGGACTCGATTTCTTGGGTATCTTTTTTAAAATAAACGGAAGACATGGGATTCGAACCCACGCACGCTGTTACACGCCTACCGCGTTTCCAACACGGCCTCTTAAGCCTCTTGAGTAATCTTCCAATACCTACTCAAATAGTCTACCATAAAGGACCTTATCTTGCAATAAAAATTCTGGAAATAAGAAAAATGATAGAATTTGAAAGAAAATGGTAAAAAATGCTTGACTTTGAAAGAAAGTGTGATAGAATGAATAGTGTAAACGATAACAGGAGGTGATTCAGTGTTAAAAACAGAGCGTAAACAGCTGATTTTAGAGGAGTTACATCAACATCATGTAGTTTCTCTAGAAAAATTAGTTAGTTTGCTAGAAACATCAGAATCAACGGTTCGAAGAGACTTGGATGAGTTGGAAGCGGAAAACAAGCTTCGTCGTGTACATGGTGGAGCAGAATTACCCCACTCCTTGCAGGAAGAAGAAACCATTCAAGAAAAATCTATCAAAAACCTTCAAGAAAAGAAGTTGCTAGCTCAGAAAGCAGCCTCTCTCATCAAGGAACAAGATGTCATCTTTATCGATGCTGGAACAACAACTGCCTTTTTGATTCATGAATTGGTTAATAAGAATGTTACAGTCGTGACCAACTCCATTCACCATGCCGCTCAGTTGGTTGAAAAACAGATTCCAACTGTCATGGTTGGAGGAAGTGTCAAGATGGCGACAGATGCGAGCATCGGGGGAGTTGCTCTTAACCAGATTAACCAATTGCACTTTGACCGTGCCTTTATCGGGATGAATGGTGTGGACGATGGCTATTATACGACTCCTGATATGGAGGAGGGGGCTGTGAAGCGTGCTATTTTAGAGAATGCCAAACAGACCTATGTCTTGGTGGATTCGTCTAAAATTGGACAAACTTGCTTTGCCAAGGTAGCACCACTCAAGCGAGCTATTGTTATCACAAGCCAAGGGCATGATCTCTTGCAGGCTATTAAGGAGAAAACGGAGGTAATAGAAGTATGATTTATACAGTCACACTCAATCCATCCATTGACTATATTGTTCGTTTGGACCAAGTTCAAGTCGGTAGTGTCAATCGTATGGACAGTGATGATAAGTTTGCTGGTGGGAAAGGAATCAATGTCAGTCGTGTCTTGAAACGTTTGGATATTTCAAATACAGCGACGGGATTTATCGGTGGCTTTACTGGTAAATTTATCACAGATACTCTGGCAGAAGAGCAAATTGAAACACGCTTTGTTCAAGTGGCAGAAGATACTCGTATCAATGTTAAGATTAAAGCGGACCAAGAAACAGAAATCAACGGAACGGGTCCAACTGTTGAACCGGCTCAGTTAGAAGAATTGAAAGCTATTTTGTCTAGTTTAACTGCAGATGATACAGTTGTCTTTGCGGGTTCAAGTGCTAAAAATCTAGGCAATGTCATCTATAAGGATTTGATTGCCTTGACACGCAAGACTGGTGCGCAAGTTGTTTGTGACTTTGAAGGACAGACCTTGATTGATAGTTTGGACTATCAGCCACTTTTGGTCAAACCAAACAATCATGAACTTGGAGCGATTTTTGGGGTTAAACTCGAAAGTTTAGATGAAATTGAGAAATACGCTCGTGAGTTACTGGCTAAAGGCGCTCAAAACGTCATTATCTCTATGGCTGGCGACGGTGCCCTTCTTGTCACATCTGAGGGAGCTTACTTTGCTAAACCAATCAAGGGAACTGTGAAAAATTCAGTTGGAGCTGGTGATTCTATGGTAGCTGGATTCACAGGTGAATTTGTCAAATCCAAAGACGCGGTAGAAGCCTTCAAATGGGGAGTGGCTTGTGGAACGGCAACCACCTTCTCAGATGACTTGGCAACAGCGGACTTTATTAAAGAAACATATGAAAAAGTTGAGGTAGAAAAACGATGAAAATTCAAGATCTATTGAGAAAAGATGTCATGTTGCTGGATTTGCAAGCAACTGAAAAAACTGCTGTCATAGAAGAGATGATTAAAAGTCTGGTAGATCACGGTTATGTGACAGATTTTGAAACTTTTAAAGAAGGAATTTTAGCGCGTGAAGCTTTGACTTCTACTGGTTTGGGTGACGGAATCGCAATGCCTCACAGTAAAAATGCTGCCGTCAAAGAAGCGACTGTTCTCTTTGCTAAGTCAAACAAGGGTGTTGACTATGAGAGCTTAGATGGGCAAGCAACTGACCTCTTCTTTATGATTGCAGCTCCAGAAGGTGCCAATGATACTCACTTGGCAGCATTGGCAGAATTGTCTCAATACTTGATGAAAGACGGTTTTGCTGACAAACTTCGCCAAGCAACATCAGCTGACCAAGTCATTGAGCTTTTTGACCAAGCTTCAGAAAAAACTGAGGAACCTGTTCAAGCGCCTGCAAATGAAACTGGTGACTTTATCGTAGCTGTTACAGCTTGTACGACAGGTATTGCCCACACTTACATGGCCCAAGAAGCCCTTCAAAAAGTGGCTGCTGAAATGGGTGTTGGAATTAAGGTGGAAACCAACGGAGCTAGCGGTGTTGGTAACCAACTAACTGCTGAGGACATCCGCAAGGCTAAAGCTGTTATCATCGCTGCAGACAAGGCGGTTGAAATGGATCGTTTCGATGGCAAACCATTGATTAATCGTCCAGTTGCTGACGGTATCCGTAAGACAGAAGAGTTAATAAACTTGGCTCTTTCAGGAGATGCTGAAGTTTATCGTGCTGCAAACGGAGCAAAAGCTACAACAGCCTCTAACGAAAAACAAAGCCTTGGTGGTGCCTTCTACAAACACTTGATGAGTGGTGTATCTCAAATGTTGCCATTCGTTATCGGTGGTGGTATCATGATTGCCCTTGCCTTCTTGATTGACGGTGCTTTGGGTGTTCCGAATGAAAATCTTGGCAATCTTGGTTCCTACCATGAACTAGCTTCTATGTTCATGAAAATTGGTGGCGCTGCCTTTGGTTTGATGCTTCCAGTCTTTGCGGGTTATGTTGCCTACTCTATCGCTGAAAAACCAGGTTTGGTAGCAGGTTTTGTGGCTGGTGCCATTGCCAAAGAAGGTTTTGCCTTTGGTAAAATCCCTTATGCTGCAGGTGGTGAAGCAACTTCAACTCTTGCAGGTGTCTCATCTGGTTTCCTAGGTGCCCTTGTGGGTGGATTTATAGCAGGTGCCTTGGTTCTTGCTATCAAGAAATACGTTAAAGTTCCTCGTTCACTTGAGGGTGCAAAATCAATCCTTCTTTTGCCACTTCTTGGAACAATCTTGACTGGATTTGTCATGCTAGCTGTGAACATCCCAATGGCAGCAATCAACACTGCTATGAATGACTTCCTAGGTGGTCTTGGAGGAGGTTCAGCAGTCCTTCTTGGTATCGTCCTTGGTGGAATGATGGCTGTTGACATGGGTGGACCAGTAAACAAAGCGGCTTATGTTTTTGGTACAGGTACGCTTGCAGCGACTGTTTCTTCAGGTGGTTCTGTAGCCATGGCAGCAGTTATGGCTGGAGGAATGGTGCCACCACTTGCAATCTTCGTTGCAACTCTTCTTTTTAAAGATAAATTTACTAAAGAAGAACGCAACTCTGGTTTGACAAACATCATCATGGGCTTGTCATTTATCACTGAGGGAGCAATTCCATTTGGTGCCGCTGACCCAGCTCGTGCTATCCCAAGCTTCATTCTTGGTTCAGCAGTAGCAGGTGGCCTCGTTGGTCTTACTGGTATCAAACTCATGGCGCCACATGGAGGAATCTTCGTTATTGCGCTTACTTCAAATGCCCTCCTTTACCTCGTTTCTGTCTTGGTAGGAGCAATCGTGAGTGGTGTGGTCTATGGTTACCTACGCAAACCACAAGCATAAAAATTAGATAGAAAATGAAAAGATTGGACCGTTTGGTGCAGTCTTTTTCTCTTTCCGAAATGCCTGTGAAATATGGTATAATAGAAGAATGGCAAACAAGAATACAAGTAAAACAAGACGGAGACCGTCAAAAGCAGAACTCGAAAGAAAAGAAGCGATTCAACGGATGTTGATTTCGTTGGGAATCGCGTTTTTATTGATTTTCGCAGCCTTCAAATTAGGGGCTGCAGGTATCACCCTTTACAATTTAATCCGCTTGCTGGTGGGTAGCCTAGCCTATCTGGCAATATTTGGCATCCTGCTCTATCTCTTCTTTTTCAAGTGGATACGAAAACAGGAAGGACTCCTATCTGGATTTTTCACCATATTTACAGGTTTGCTCTTGATTTTTGAGGCCTACTTAGTTTGGAAATATGGCTTGGACAAGTCTGTTCTAAAGGGAACCATGGCTCAGGTTGTGACGGATTTGACTGGTTTTCGAACGACCAGTTTTGCTGGAGGGGGCTTGATTGGGGTCGCTCTTTATATGCCAACCGCCTTTCTTTTTTCAAATATCGGTACTTACTTTATTGGTTCTATCTTGATTTTAGCAGGCGCTCTCCTAATCAGTCCTTGGTCTGTTTATGATATTGCTGAATTCTTCAGTAGAGGATTTGCCAAATGGAGAGAAGGGCATGAGCATCGAAAAGAGGAACGCTTTGTCAAACAAGAAGAAAAAGCTCGCCAAAAGGCTGAGGAAGAGGCTAGATTAGAACAAGAAAAGACTGAAAAAGCCTTACTCGATTTGCCTCCTGTTGATATGGAAACGGGTGAAATTCTGACTGATGATGTTGTGATTGACGTTCCACCTATTCCAGAAGAAGAGTGTGTGGAACCAGAAATCATCCTACCTCAAACTGAACTGGAATTCCCTGAACAGGAAGACGGTTCTGATGATGAAGATGTTCAGGTCGATTTTTCAGCTAAGGAAGCCCTTGAATACAAACTTCCAAGCTTGCAACTCTTTGCTCCAGATAAACCAAAGGATCAGTCTAAAGAGAAGAAAATTGTCCGAGAAAATATCAAAATTCTAGAAGAAACCTTTGCTAGCTTTGGTATCAAGGTAACAGTTGAACGGGCTGAAATTGGGCCATCGGTGACCAAGTATGAAGTCAAACCAGCAGTCGGTGTACGGGTCAACCGCATTTCCAATCTGGCAGACGACCTCGCTCTAGCCTTGGCGGCCAAGGATGTCCGAATCGAGGCACCGATCCCAGGAAAATCTCTTGTCGGAATAGAAGTACCTAACTCTGAAATTGCAACCGTTTCTTTCCGCGAACTATGGGAACAATCTCAAACGAAAGCAGAAAATCTTTTGGAAATTCCTCTAGGGAAGGCAGTTAATGGCATCGCAAGAGCTTTTGACCTTTCTAAAATGCCCCACTTGCTCGTTGCAGGTTCAACGGGTTCAGGGAAGTCAGTAGCAGTTAACGGCATTATCGCTAGCATTCTCATGAAGGCCAGACCTGACCAAGTCAAATTTATGATGGTCGACCCCAAGATGGTTGAGTTGTCCGTTTACAATGATATTCCCCACCTCTTGATTCCAGTTGTAACCAATCCGCGTAAGGCCAGCAAGGCTCTGCAAAAGGTCGTGGATGAAATGGAAAATCGTTATGAACTTTTTGCCAAGGTAGGAGTCCGTAATATTGCAGGCTTTAATGCCAAGGTAGAAGAGTTTAATGCCCAGTCTGAATACAAGCAGATTCCGCTACCTCTCATTGTCGTGATTGTGGATGAGTTGGCTGACCTCATGATGGTGGCAAGCAAGGAAGTGGAAGATGCTATCATCCGTTTAGGACAGAAGGCGCGTGCTGCAGGTATCCACATGATTCTTGCAACCCAGCGTCCATCCGTTGACGTCATTTCTGGTCTGATCAAGGCCAATGTCCCATCTCGAGTGGCTTTTGCGGTATCATCAGGTACAGATTCCCGCACTATCTTGGATGAAAATGGAGCAGAAAAACTGCTTGGCCGAGGGGACATGCTCTTTAAACCGATTGATGAAAATCATCCAGTTCGTCTCCAAGGCTCCTTTATCTCGGATGATGATGTTGAACGCATCGTAAACTTCATCAAGGCTCAGGCAGATGCGGACTACGATGAGAGTTTTGATCCAGGTGAGGTTTCTGAAAATGAAGGAGAATTTTCAGATGGTGAAGCTGGTGGAGATCCGCTTTTTGAAGAAGCCAAGGCTCTAGTCATTGAGACTCAGAAAGCCAGCGCATCCATGATTCAGCGTCGTTTGTCAGTTGGATTTAACCGTGCGACTCGTCTTATGGAAGAACTGGAGATGGCAGGTGTCATCGGTCCAGCTGAAGGTACCAAACCAAGAAAAGTATTGCAGCAATAAATTTCTCTATGTCACTTATAGTGAGTTAAACAAAGGATAAAATTGGATAGGATAATCGTGAGAATTCATTGACAAAGTCATCATTTGATGGCTTTTTTCTATATTATAGTATATCTAATCTAGAATAGTACAATGCCACTTCTAAAACATAAAATTGATTTGAATTTCTCAATAAACTTGTTCACATCTTATTTCAATCTACTATACTATATATCAAGATGAAACGGATTTAGAATTTCTTTTAGATATATGAAGACTCCCCCTATAGTTTCTAGTGAAGGTTGATTTTTCACTAGAAACTATAAGGGGAGCTTTTGTACTTAAGTATGAGATTGATTTCTCTCTTTTGTTTTATTAAAATGCATAGCTTACTTTTTAGTGGGCATCAGCTATTGTATTCTCCAGATGTTAGCTGACATCAATATACTGCTGCTTAAAATTTTGAGAGTTTTGTAGATTTTGAGTTTAGTTTCTGTTTACTCACCAAAGAAAAATGGTGGGGTGAATTTTTTCAGTTCTTCAAAGCATTTTTGAGCAGCCTCTGCATCTTCACAGATGACCAGACAGACATCGTCACCAGAGAGGGTAGCGATAGCGTCAGGGAAGTTCAAAGCATCAATGATAGAACCAAAGGATTGAGCAAGTCCAGGAAGGGTTTTCAACAGGACTTGGTTCTGAACTGGGCGCATCAAGACGAGAGCATCTTCCATGTAGATTTCAAGACGTTTTTCCCATTTTGAGATGGAACCAGTATTGAGAACGTAGTAGGAATTATCTTCCTCACGTACCTTTGAGAGATTCATACTTTTAATATCTCTCGAAAGTGTAGCTTGTGTAACTTGAATGTCATTATCAGCAAGAAGAGCTTGTAACTCAGCTTGTGTGTGAATCTTATTTTTCGTTACAAGAGCTCGTATGAGTTGGTGTCGGTGTTCAGATTTATTCATATAATGTTACTCCTTGTACTAGGTACAGAAAGCGTGGACTGAACGAGATCGTCAGTCGGGTGGTAAGCGGTATTGTCACGTATGATGATTTCAAAGTCAGTAGTAATTTAGAACGATACGGAGAGAATCTCCTTCTTTTAACTTGTCACTAGTTGGGTGCAGATAAATGAGAAATTTATTCGTTCATCTACATTGCTGTTCTCTACTAACAGTAAATCATTAAATTAGGGTAGCTTTTTGTCACGACTTGTTGTGAATTTACGCCAAATGGCAATTCACAGAGTTTGTCCAACATGTGGTGTGGTAGCGTGTATGATAGAGGGTCACACATGTTGGTTATGGGGCGGTATCTTTTGTTCAAGATCCAGTAGTAGGACATCTAATAGCCTTAATTTGAACTGGATTTGATACCAAGTTGTAGTTTTTTTCGACTGTTCAAGTGGGTGTCTCTAATGCTAGGAAGGTCAGTGGGTCTTGGATTGACTTGTCCTTAGAAACCTTCCATATTGAAAGTCAGGTACCTTATACATTTTGACAAGGTAGGATAAGAGTAGACTGTTCAAGATCGACAGTCAGGTGGTAAGCGGTATTGTCACGGATCGTGATTTCAAAGTCAGTAGTATAGAGAACTAAACGGAGAGTGTCTCCTTCTTTTAACTTGTAAATAGTTGGTTGCAGTTCAAATTGCACCTCCATCCATTCATCTGCATTAATATCCTCTACTAACAGTAAATCATTTCTATTCTGTAAATTGAGGTAACCTTTTGTCACGACTCGTTGTGCATCTGGTCTAAATTGTAATTCACAGAGATTTTCCAGCATATGATAGCGGCCGTTGTCAATGGTTCTAGCACTTAAAACAGCTGGATAAGGTTGTAGGTATTTCTTTTGACCAAGTTCCAGTAGTTGAGCAGATAAGAGCCCCTTGTTTGTACTGGATTTGATACGAAGATTGAGCTGAGCGCGACCGTTCAGGTGGAGATTTTTGGTTACAGGAAGGTCAATGGTAATCTGATTGACTTTTCCTTGATAAAGTTCCGTATTGAAGGTCTGGTAGGTCTTGCCATAACGCTCAAAATCCTTATCTGAGTACTGGTTTTGAATTACTTGCTCTTCTTGACCAAGTGAGAAGGTTTCAAAGTTTTCTTGCCCACCTAAGTTATCAAGTGATAACCAAGTCTGAGGGGTTGTATTGTCCTGCCAAATGACAGTAGGAAGTTGGAAATCTGTTTCCTGTCCCAGTAATTTCTTAGTCAATAAGGCATTCATGGACTCACGGAAGTCAATGGACTGCCAGTTGTTCATATAAACATGGGCACCATTATGGAAAAAGAGGTGCTTGTTGATATGAGCAGGAAGAGCATGGAACATCTGGTAAACATGAAGTGGTTTGACATTCCAATCCTGAGAACCGTGGGTAAAGACAACCTCTGCCTTTACTTTATGGGCATTGAGCAGATAGTTGCGGTCATGCCAAAACTGGTTATAGTCGCCGGTCTTGCGATCCAGTTGTTCCTTTACTTTTTCTAAGTCAGCTTGGTGAGCTTCATTACCTCGGATATAGTCGCCAGCCAAGAGATTTCGTGAGTAGGTTAGTTCAGCAAGGGAGTCAAAGTCCTCACCTGGATAGCCACCTGGACTGGTCACCAGACCGTTTTCACGATAGTAGTTGTACCATGAGGAGATACCAGCTTCGGCGATGATAACCTCTAAGCCATCGATACCTGTAGTAGCAAGACCATTTGACATGGTACCTAGATAGGAAAGTCCAGTTGTGGCTACTTTTCCGTTTGACCAGTCAGCCTTTACTTGACGCTGGCGCGTGTGGTCAGTAAAGGCACGGCAACGGCCATTAAGCCAATCGATGACATTTTTATAAGCCTCAATTTGTTGGTAGTCTCCATTAGTCATGAAACCAGTAGAGTCTTTGGTACCAACACCTGAAACATAGAGATTAGCAAAACCTCGTGGGAGGAAGTAGTCGTTGAGTGTATAACTAGCGTTGATGTGCGTTAGCTTTTCCTCAGCTTCTGACACAAGCTCAGCTTGGCCTTGAGGTTGGACGAGATTTAGTTGAGGTTCTTCTAGCTCAATCTTGTGAGCAGGTTTGACCTCAAGCTGGCCCTCCATCTTGTAGAGAGCCTTGTCGCTCGCCTTGTCATTTGTTCCCTGATGGTAGGGACTAGCTGTCATGATAGCAGGGATCTGTCCATCAAAACGAGGTCGAATGATGCTGACCTTGACTAAGTCAGGTAAACCCTTTTGGTCAGTATCGACACGAGACTCAACGTAGACCACTTCTCGAATGACATCGTGGCTAGAAAAAGTAGCCAAACTCTTACCGTTAAAGTAATGATAGGTATTATCTTCAGGGATAAGACCGTCACTTACCAGTTGATCAATCAGGAGATTTCCTTTTTTGGTCCGAGTATTGAGTAACTGATAGAGATTTTCAATCAAGTCACCGTATACGATGGGAAAACCAGTTTCTTTACGGAAAACGTCACTGTCTTCGAAGTCAACCAAATAAGAAAAGCCTAAAAGTTGAAAAGCAACAGTATAAAAAATATCTGCTGTCAATTCATCTTCTGATTGAAAAAATGTCAGCAAGTCAGTTTCTTTATCAACTGCCAAACTGGATAGAGGATAGGTACTATCTTTATAAGTAAAAAAGAAACGACTTAAAAAAGCCTCTAACATCTTTTTATCTGCCATATCAGATGGAAAATCAAATCCATACTTTTTTAATTCATATAAAATAGTATTTCTTGGAAGTGCTAAATAGCTGAATTGATTAAAGCGCATATAACCTCCTTATAAAACAATAATTAAGGTTATTATATCAAAAAAATAGGATAAAGGGAATCGTTAAATGAGAAAGAAATTAATTCAATAATAATGAATATGATTTATATGAAAAATAGGTACAACTCTATAGCCTAAAACAAGTTATCATAATGAATAGATTAACTGGATATGTATTTCTATTTTAAAAGATATATTCATTTCTTGGGATAAAAAAGTAAAAAAATTACCGGAGCATTTGATTCTTTAAATGTATTTTTACTTTTTTCGTTCAAAAAATTTTACTTTAAGGATAAAATATAGACAGGATTCAATGCTTTTGTCTTTCTCTTTTTGAAAAATGGTATAATATAGTGAGAAGGATAGAGGAGAAGTGTAAATTGATCGCACAACTAGATACAAAAACAGTCTATAGTTTTATGGAGAGTGTTATTTCAATAGACAAGTATGTGAGAGCAGCTAAAGAATATGGCTACACTCATTTGGCTATGATGGATATTGACAATCTTTATGGGGCTTTCGACTTTCTAGAGGTTACAAAAAAATACGGCATTCATCCTTTATTAGGGCTTGAAATGACTCTTTTAGTGGATGAGCAGGAAGTGAATTTGCGCTTTTTAGCTCTATCTAGTGTGGGCTATCAGCAGTTGATGAAACTTTCAACAGCCAAGATGCAGGGTGAGAAAACTTGGTCTGTCCTGTCCCAATACCTAGAGGATATCGCGGTTATTGTACCTTATTTCGATGGATTTGAGTCGTTGGAACTAGGCTGTGATTACTATATTGGGGTTTATCCAGAAACAGTAGCAAGTGAATTTCATCATCCAATCTTGCCCCTTTATCGGGTCAATGCTTTTGAAAGCAGGGATAGAGAAGTTCTACAAGTGTTAACAGCGATTAAAGAAAATCTACCACTCAGAGAAGTTCCCTTACGCTCACGACAAGATGTCCTTATATCAGCAAGTTCTTTAGAGAAACTATTCCAAGAACGTTTTCCGCAAGCCTTGGACAATTTAGAAAAACTTATTTCAGGTATTTATTATGATTTGGATACTAGTTTGAAACTGCCTCGCTTTAATCCAGCGAGACCAGCAGTAGAAGAGTTGAGAGAACGTGCTGAGCTGGGACTTGCTCAGAAGGGGTTGACTAGTAAAGAATATCAAGATCGTCTAGACCAAGAATTGGCTGTTATTCATGATATGGGCTTTGATGATTATTTCTTGGTTGTCTGGGATTTGCTGCGTTTCGGACGTTCGAATGGCTACTATATGGGAATGGGACGGGGTTCCGCGGTTGGTAGCTTGGTTTCCTATGCTTTAGACATTACAGGGATTGACCCGGTAGAGAAAAATCTGATTTTTGAACGCTTCCTCAATCGTGAACGCTATACCATGCCTGATATTGATATCGATATTCCTGATATTTATCGTCCAGATTTTATCAGGTATGTTGGCAATAAATATGGTAGTAAACATGCGGCTCAAATCGTTACTTTTTCAACCTTTGGAGCCAAGCAGGCTCTGCGTGATGTTTTGAAACGCTTTGGTGTGCCCGAGTATGAATTATCCGCAATTACTAAGAAAATCAGTTTTCGGGACAATCTCAAGTCAGCCTATGAGGGTAACCTCCAGTTTCGTCAGCAAATCAATAGTAAGTTGGAATACCAAAAAGCCTTTGAAATTGCTTGCAAGATAGAGGGATATCCAAGACAAACATCTGTCCATGCGGCTGGTGTTGTGATCAGTGACCAAGATTTGACCGACTACATTCCTCTAAAGCATGGTGATGAAATTCCACTGACTCAGTATGATGCCCATGGAGTTGAAGCTAGTGGACTTTTGAAAATGGACTTTCTGGGACTACGAAATTTGACCTTTGTCCAAAAAATGCAAGAGTTACTTGCTGAAACAGAAGGGATTCATCTGAAAATAGAAGAAATCGATTTGGAAGACAAAGAAACGCTGGCTTTATTTGCATCTGGTAATACAAAAGGTATCTTTCAATTTGAACAACCTGGCGCTATTCGCCTGCTTAAGCGTGTGCAGCCAGTCTGTTTTGAAGATGTCGTAGCGACTACTTCCCTAAATCGACCAGGTGCAAGTGACTATATCAATAATTTTGTGGCAAGAAAGCATGGTCAGGAAGAAGTGACTGTTCTGGATCAAGTACTGGAGGATATTTTGGCTCCAACCTACGGCATTATGCTCTATCAGGAGCAGGTTATGCAGGTTGCCCAGCGTTTTGCTGGATTTAGTCTTGGGAAAGCCGATATTTTGCGTCGTGCTATGGGGAAAAAGGATGCCTCTGCCATGCATGAGATGAGGGAATCCTTTATTCAAGGGGCATTAGAAGCTGGTCATACTGTGGAAAAAGCAGAGCAGGTCTTTGATGTTATGGAGAAGTTTGCTGGTTATGGTTTTAACAGGTCACACGCCTATGCTTACTCAGCCTTGGCCTTCCAGTTGGCCTATTTCAAAACGCATTATCCAGCTATCTTTTATCAGATCATGTTGAATTCTGCCAATAGTGATTACCTAACAGATGCATTAGAAGCAGGTTTTGAAGTAGCTCCTCTGTCCATCAACACTATTCCCTATCACGATAAAATTGCGAATAAGTCCATTTATCTAGGTCTGAAATCGATTAAGGGAGTCAGCAAAGATTTGGCGCTTTGGATTATTGAAAATAGACCCTATTCTAACATTGAAGATTTTGTAGCTAAATTACCTGAGAATTATCTGAAACTTCCTCTGCTAGAATCTTTGGTAAAAGTTGGCCTTTTCGATTCATTTGAAAAAAATCGTCAAAAAGTATTCAATAATTTAGCTAATCTATTTGAATTTGTAAAAGAGTTAGGTAGCTTGTTCGGTGATACAATTTATAGCTGGCAAGAATCGGAAGATTGGACGGAACAAGAAAAATTCTATATGGAACAAGAGCTTTTAGGGATAGGTGTCAGCAAACATCCCCTACAAGCTATTTTAAGCAAGTCTATTTATCCGATTACTCCTATTAGTAATTTGTCAGAAAATAGCTATGCTATTATATTGGTTGAAGTTCAGAAGATAAAAGTAATTCGCACCAAAAAGGGTGAAAATATGGCTTTCTTACAGGTGGATGACAGTAAGAAAAAATTGGATGTCACTCTCTTTTCAGACTTATATCGACAGGTTGGTCAGGAAGTAAGAGAGGGAGCATTCTACTATATCAAAGGGAAAATCCAGTCACGTGATGGCCGTCTGCAAATGATTGCACAAGAAATAAGAGAAGCAGTGGCTGAGCGCTTTTGGATTCAGGTGAAAAATCATGAATCGGATCAAGAAATTTCACGTATTTTAGAGCAATATAAAGGCCCAATTCCAGTCATCATCAGGTATGAAGAGGAACGGAAAACCATTATATCTCCTCAGCATTTTGTGGCTAAATCTGATGAATTAGAGGCGAAATTAGGTGGAATCGTTATGAAAACGATTTATCGCTAAAATTACGGAAAATAGAAGAATTTTCCATTTAAATGTGATATAATCAGTAGGAATGTTAAAAGAAAAAGGAGCATAAACTAAATGAAACGTATTGCTGTTTTGACTAGTGGTGGAGACGCCCCTGGTATGAACGCTGCCATCCGCGCAGTTGTTCGTCAAGCAATTTCAGAAGGAATGGAAGTTTTTGGTATCTATGATGGATATGCTGGAATGGTTGCTGGTGAAATTCATCCCCTAGATGCTGCTTCAGTAGGAGACATCATTTCTCGTGGTGGTACTTTCCTTCACTCAGCTCGTTACCCAGAGTTTGCTCAACTTGAAGGGCAACTTAAAGGGATTGAGCAATTGAAAAAACACGGGATTGAAGGCGTAGTGGTTATCGGTGGTGACGGATCTTACCACGGTGCTATGCGTTTGACTGAACATGGCTTCCCAGCTATCGGTCTTCCAGGTACAATCGATAACGATATCGTTGGTACTGACTTCACAATCGGTTTTGATACTGCGGTTACTACTGCTATGGACGCTATCGATAAGATTCGTGATACATCATCAAGTCACCGTCGTACTTTTGTTATCGAAGTTATGGGACGTAACGCAGGTGATATCGCTCTTTGGGCAGGTATCGCAACTGGTGCTGACGAAATTATCATCCCTGAAGAAGGCTTCAAGATGGAAGATATCGTAGCAAGTATCAAAGCTGGTTATGAGTGTGGTAAAAAACACAATATCATCGTCTTGGCTGAAGGTGTGATGTCAGCGGCTGAATTTGGTCAAAAACTGAAAGAAGCTGGAGATACAAGCGACCTTCGTGTGACAGAACTTGGACATATTCAACGTGGTGGTTCTCCAACTGCGCGTGACCGTGTTTTAGCATCACGTATGGGTGCTCATGCCGTTAAACTTCTTAAAAAAGGTATCGGTGGTGTTGCGGTTGGTATTCGTAACGAAAAAATGGTTGAAAACCCAATTCTTGGAACTGCAGAAGAAGGTGCATTGTTTAGTCTTACTGAAGATGGTAAGATTGTGGTTAACAATCCACACAAAGCAGATATTGAGCTATCTAGCTTGAATAAGAGCTTGTCATAATTAAAAAATTAGTCAATAAGGCCAAAGAGGTCATATATATAAAGGAGTCACAAAAATCATGAACAAACGTGTAAAAATCGTTGCAACTTTAGGACCTGCGGTAGAAATCCGTGGTGGTAAAAAATTCGGTGATGACGGATACTGGAGTGGAAAACTTGATGTTGAAGCTTCTGCTAAAAACATTGCTAAATTGATTGAAGCTGGTGCTAATACATTCCGTTTCAACTTCTCACACGGTGACCACCAAGAACAAGGTGACCGTATGGCAACTGTTAAACTTGCTGAAAAACTTGCAGGTAAAAAAGTTGGTTTCCTTCTTGATACTAAAGGACCAGAAATCCGTACAGAATTATTCGAAGGCGATGCTAAAGAATACTCTTACGTAACTGGTGAAAAAATCCGTGTTGCTACTAAACAAGGTATCCAATCAACTCGTGAAGTGATTGCTTTGAACGTTGCTGGTGCCCTTGATATTTACGATGATGTTGAAGTTGGACGCCAAGTATTGGTTGACGATGGTAAACTTGGTCTTCGTGTTATCGAAAAAGACGATGCGGCTCGCGAATTTATCGTAGAAGTTGAAAACGATGGTGTCATCGCTAAACAAAAAGGTGTGAACATCCCTAACACTAAAATTCCATTCCCAGCACTTGCTGAACGTGATAACGATGATATCCGTTTTGGTCTTGAACAAGGAATTAACTTCATCGCGATTTCATTCGTACGTACTGCAAAAGACGTCAACGAAGTTCGTGCAATCTGTAAAGAAACTGGAAACGGACACGTTCAATTGTTCGCTAAAATCGAAAACCAACAAGGTATCGACAACTTGGATGAAATCATCGAAGCTGCTGATGGTATCATGATTGCTCGTGGTGACATGGGTATCGAAGTACCGTTCGAAATGGTTCCAGTTTACCAAAAAATGATTATCAAGAAAGTTAATGCTGCAGGTAAGGTTGTTATCACTGCAACAAACATGCTTGAAACAATGACTGAAAAACCACGTGCAACTCGTTCAGAAGTATCAGACGTATTTAACGCTGTTATCGACGGTACTGACGCTACAATGCTTTCAGGTGAGTCTGCAAATGGTAAATACCCTCTTGAGTCAGTAGCTACAATGGCTACAATCGACAAGAATGCTCAAACTCTTCTTAACGAATACGGACGTCTGAACTCAGATTCATTTGAACGTAACTCTAAGACAGAAGTAATGGCTTCAGCTGTTAAAGATGCTACTAACTCAATGGACATTAAATTGGTTGTAACACTTACTAAAACTGGACACACTGCACGTTTGATCTCTAAATACCGTCCAAATGCTGATATCTTGGCATTGACATTTGACGAATTGACAGAACGTGGCTTGATGTTGAACTGGGGTGTTATCCCAATGTTGACAGATGCTCCATCATCAACTGATGATATGTTCGAAATTGCTGAACGTAAAGCAGTTGAAGCAGGTCTTGTAGAATCTGGTGATGATATCGTTATCGTTGCTGGTGTACCAGTTGGAGAAGCTGTTCGTACAAACACAATGCGTATCCGTACAGTCCGTTAATTAAAAGATAAATAGTCTATCATATCAAGCTTCTAGCCTGTATGATGGGCTATTTTTTTGTCTATGGGCAAAACTTTTTACTTGCTATTTAATGAGACAGTATCAAGTGAATCAATCACTGATATTTGTAATATGAGTGTAGATTACAGTTGTTGTTTTAACGTTTCTATGGCTTACACAAGTGCTGCTGCCTTGTAGAAACGAACGTAAAACAGATATTATAGTAGATTGAATCTAGAATCGCACAATATCGCTTCTAAAATATTTATAGAAATTTCTTTAAATCCCTTAAGCAATTTGTTCAGATTCTATTTCTAAATACAAAAAAACAACCCCCTGATAATTCAAGGAGTTGTCTATAGCTAGATTAGTTTTTTGAAGCAGCTTGGAATTCAGGATTTTTCCATGCTTCATCAATGATAGCTTGCAATTCTTTTGCAGATGCTTGCATTTTTTGAGTTTCTGCGTCGTTCAATGGAATGTTTACTGGACGAACGATACCGTGTGCTCCAACGATAGCTGGTTGACCGATAAAGACGTTCTCAACACCATATTGACCTTCTTGGAATACAGAAAGTGGAAGAACTGCATTTTCATCATCAAGGATAGCTTTTGTTATACGAGCAAGAGCTACTGCGATACCGTAGTATGTAGCACCTTTCTTGTTGATGATTGAGTAAGCAGCGTCGCGAACTGAGATGAAAAGTTCTACTAGGTCAGCTTCATCCAAGTCACGGTTAGCTTGCAACCATTGTTCCAATTTTACACCGGCAACGTTAGCGTGTGACCAAACGGCAAACTCAGAGTCACCGTGCTCACCCATGATGTAGGCGTGAACTGAACGTGCATCTACACCAATTTTTTCAGCAAGTGCTTGACGGAAACGTGCTGAGTCAAGTGAAGTACCTGAACCGATAACGCGTTCTTTAGGGAATCCAGAGAATTTCCAAGTTGAATAAGTCAAGACATCTACTGGGTTAGCTGCAACAAGGAAGATACCATCAAAACCTGAAGCAACAACTTGCTCAACGATAGATTTGTTAATTGCAAGGTTTTTACCTACAAGGTCAAGACGAGTTTCACCTGGTTTTTGAGGAGCACCGGCTGTGATAACAACAAGATCAGCGTCCGCACAGTCTTCGTACTTAGCAGCGTAGATTTTCTTTGGTGAAGTAAATGCAAGCGCATGGCTAAGGTCTTCAGCATCACCAACAGCTTTTTCAAACAATTGAGGAATTTCAATAATACCAAGTTCTTGTGCGATTCCTTGAGTAACAAGAGCGAAAGCGTAAGATGAACCTACGGCACCATCACCAACAAGGATAACTTTTTTGTGTTGTTTAGTTAGTGTCATTTGTCTAAACATCTCCTTAATTTTATTTAGGGATTTTCCCAGATAGATTCATTCTATCACTTTTAAAAAACTTTGTCACGAATATGCCTTGCAGTTCTTGATGTAAACGTTTTAGCAGGGTAGATGGCTGAAATATAGGATACAATATGGTATAATATAACTGATTACTAATTGTGAAATGAGGCATTTATTAATGCAGGATAAAAATTTAGTGAATGTCAATCTGACAAAGGAGATGAAAACAAGCTTTATCGATTACGCCATGAGTGTTATCGTAGCGCGGGCTCTTCCTGATGTTCGAGATGGCTTGAAACCTGTTCACCGTCGGATTCTCTATGGAATGAATGAATTAGGTGTTACCCCAGACAAACCTCATAAAAAATCTGCTCGTATTACAGGGGATGTCATGGGTAAATATCACCCACACGGGGACTCCTCTATCTATGAAGCTATGGTTCGTATGGCTCAATGGTGGAGCTACCGTTATATGCTTGTAGATGGGCATGGAAACTTTGGTTCCATGGATGGGGATGGTGCTGCCGCCCAACGTTATACAGAGGCACGTATGAGCAAGATTGCTCTAGAGATGCTTCGTGATATCAATAAGAATACGGTTGATTTCGTTGATAACTATGATGCCAATGAACGTGAACCCTTGGTCTTGCCAGCTCGTTTTCCAAACCTTTTGGTTAATGGAGCAACTGGTATTGCTGTTGGGATGGCTACCAATATTCCACCTCACAATTTGGGTGAAACCATTGATGCAGTGAAGTTGGTCATGGATAATCCTGAAGTGACCACTAAGGATTTGATGGAAGTCTTGCCTGGGCCAGATTTTCCAACTGGTGCCCTTGTTATGGGGAAATCAGGTATCCATAAAGCTTACGAAACAGGTAAAGGTTCGATTGTTCTTCGTTCTCGTACTGAAATCGAAGAAACTAAGACTGGCCGTGAGCGCATCGTTGTAACAGAATTTCCTTACATGGTTAATAAAACCAAGGTGCATGAGCATATTGTTCGCTTGGTTCAGGAAAAACGTATTGAGGGGATTACAGCAGTACGTGATGAGTCAAACCGTGAAGGGGTTCGATTTGTTATTGAAGTCAAGCGTGATGCCTCAGCCAATGTTATCCTCAACAACCTCTTCAAGATGACCCAGATGCAAACCAACTTTGGTTTTAATATGCTTGCAATCCAAAATGGGGTACCGAAGATTTTATCTCTTCGTCAGATTTTGGATGCATATATTGAGCACCAAAAAGAAGTGGTTGTTCGTCGTACACGTTTTGATAAGGAAAAAGCAGAAGCGCGTGCTCATATTTTAGAAGGTCTCTTAATCGCACTAGACCACATCGACGAAGTGATTCGTATCATCCGTGCTAGTGAAACAGATGCGGAAGCACAAGCTGAGTTGATGAGCAAGTTTAAGCTTTCTGAACGTCAAAGTCAGGCCATCCTTGATATGCGTCTTCGTCGTTTGACAGGTTTGGAACGTGACAAGATTCAGTCTGAGTATGATGACCTCTTAGCTCTGATTGCGGATTTAGCCGATATTCTTGCTAAGCCAGAGCGTGTTTCTCAAATCATCAAAGATGAATTGGACGAAGTTAAGCGTAAGTTTGGCGACCAACGTCGTACAGAGTTGATGGTCGGTGAAGTCTTAAGCCTCGAAGATGAGGATCTGATTGAAGAATCGGATGTCTTGATTACGCTTTCTAATAAGGGCTACATCAAACGTCTGGATCAAGCCGAGTTTACTGCTCAAAAACGTGGGGGTCGTGGTGTTCAAGGAACCGGGGTTAAGGATGATGATTTTGTCCGAGAGTTAGTGTCAACTAGCACTCATGATCATCTACTCTTCTTCACAAATAAAGGTCGAGTCTATCGCCTTAAAGGATATGAAATTCCTGAATATGGCCGTACTGCCAAGGGATTGCCGATTGTCAATCTTTTGAAATTGGATGAAGGCGAAAGTATCCAGACTATCATCAATGTTGAATCTGAACGCAGTGATGAAGCCTATCTCTTCTTCACAACCCGTCATGGTATCGTGAAGAGAACCAGCGTCAAGGAATTTGCTAACATTCGTCAGAATGGTCTCAAGGCTTTGAATCTCAAGGACGAAGATGAGTTGATTAATGTCTTGTTGACAGAAGAAGATACGGATATTATCATTGGGACCAAGTTTGGTTATGCAGTTCGCTTTAATCAATCAGCTGTTCGTGGCATGAGTCGTATCGCCACTGGTGTGAAAGGTGTTAACCTCCGTGATGGAGATACAGTAGTCGGAGCGAGCGTAATTACTGATCAAGATGAAGTTCTTATTATTACTGAAAAAGGATATGGGAAGCGTACAGTTGCGACTGAATATCCAACAAAAGGTCGTGGTGGTAAAGGGATGAAGACGGCTAATGTAGCTGAAAAAAATGGTCCTCTATCAGGTCTTTTAACAGTTAAAGGCGATGAAGACTTGATGATTATCACTGATACGGGTGTCATGATTCGAACCAATGTTGCCAATATTTCACAAACAGGTCGCTCAACTATGGGAGTTAAAGTGATGCGCCTGGATCAAGATGCTAAAATTGTAACCTTTACTACGGTTGCAGCAGCAGAAAAAGAAGAAGTTGGGACAGAAAACGAAACAGAAGGTGAAGCATAATGTCTCATAAAAAGAATAAAAAGAAAACAAATCGTAAAAATTTACTAATCAATATTTTAGCAGGATTTTTGATTCTATTATCAATTGCTTTGATTTTTAATGCTAAACTGCGTGATATGGTTATGGTTTGGAATACTAATAAGTATCAAGTTAGTCAGGTCTCAAAAGAGAAATTAGAAGAAAATCAAGAAACCGAAGGAAATTTTGATTTTGATTCGGTCAAAGCAATTTCTTCTGAAGCTGTTTTAGCTTCTCAATGGGATACTCAAAAATTACCAGTTATTGGTGGAATTGCTATTCCTGAATTAGAAATGAATCTGCCAATTTTTAAAGGATTGAATAACGTAAATCTATATTATGGTGCAGGTACTATGAAGCGAGATCAAGTTATGGGGGAAGGAAATTATAGTCTAGCTAGTCATCATATTTTTGGTGTTGATAATGCTAATAAAATGTTATTCTCTCCTTTGGATAACGCTAAAAATGGTATGAAAATTTATCTAACTGATAAAAATAAAGTTTATACTTATGAAATACGTGAAGTCAAACGTGTTACACCAGATCGTGTTGATGAGGTTGATGATAGAGAAGGGGTCAATGAGATCACATTAGTAACCTGTGAAGACCTTGCCGCTACAGAACGTATTATTGTAAAAGGTGATTTGAAAGAAACAAAAGATTATTCACAGACATCTGATGAAATTCTAACAGCTTTCAATCAACCATATAAACAATTTAGTTAAGATAAGTCAGTGAAAAGATAATATCTGGAGAGGACAATCCATGTCTTCTCCATTTTATATTTAGAGCTATGAAAATTTGTTTATTGCAGTTGTTATAGTATATTGAAATAGAATCTGAACAAATTGATTAAGGAATTTAAAGCAATTTCTATAAATATTTTGGAAGAGATATTGTGCGATTCTAGATTCAATCTAATATAATATTCTGAAAATCAAAAATATTAAGTTTAATGATGTTACTAGTAATCTTACTTGGGTTTTGGAATACTCTCATTGAGGGATGGTGATGATTTTAGCTTTATCCTTAAGAAATGTTTTAAAGACAGATTGAAACAAAGGTGGAGGTTGTTGACTCTTTTTATACCATAACTAATAATACAAAGTGTGTAATCTTAAAGTAGATATAAATAGTTAAATTTTAAAAAATTATTATTTCTTTGCTTTTTATGTTATAATAACAAATATAAAGAGTTAGGGGATGTTTATGAGTTCTTCAGAGTTTATTTCGAAGATAGATTATTATTGTCATAAGAAAGAAAGTCTTTTCAATCAAAGTAAGTTCAAGTATGCGATTCGTTCCATGTTTGCAGGTGCTTTTTTAACCTTTAGTACAGCAGCTGGAGCTATTGGTGCGGATTTATTAAACAGTATTATTCCAAGTAGTGGGTATTTTCTTTTCCCATTTGTTTTTGCTTGGGGACTTGTTTATATCGTTTTTCTAAATGCTGAGTTAGTTACATCCAACATGATGTACCTAACAGCAGGCGCATTTTTAAAAAAGATGGATTGGAAAAAGGCAGTAATCATTTTACTATACTGTACTCTATTTTAATCTAATTGGTGCCTTGGTAGCTGGATGGGCCTTTGCCAACTCGTCAGCCTTTTCCCATTTGACCCATGATAGTTTCCTTCCTAAGCTTGTAGCCAAGAAATTGGCGCGTCCAAGTGATTTGGTCTTGCTTGAGGGAATTCTTGCCAATGTATTTGTAAATATTGCTATTCTTTCATCTATACTAGTCAAAGATGGTGCCGCCAAACTATGGATCATTTTATCAGCTATTTCCATGTTTGTCTTTTTGTCCAATGAGCACATTGCTGCCAATTTTGCTTCTTTCAGTATTATGAAATTCAGCATGATTGCTGATCAAGTACCTCATTTTGATTTGGTAAATATCCTTCGACATTGGGGAGTAACCTTCATTGCTAACTTTATAGGTGGAGGACTTATGATTGGTTTACCATATGCCTTTCTAAATAAGAATGAAGATACATATGTTGATTAAGAAGAGTTAGTGTATCAGGGAGAATCAGAACGATTCTCTCTTTTTCTTTTACAAAATAGGCTTGCAGAGAAAATCGTTTTTAAATTGTAACAATAAAATATATTAAATAGGATAAAAGTTATTCCACTCAATCTCTAGATTCTGATAATTAAAAATTCTAAAAGTTTGTTATTAAAACAATGTAAACGATTTCTAAAATTTTAAGATTTAGAAAAAATACAATTAGGAAAGGCTTTTCATTATATCTATTTTATGTTATAATTATCACAAATAAAAGTTTCAGGAGTTTATTATGGTTTCTTCAGAATTTATCTCAAAGATTGAATTTGCTTGCAAGAAGAAAGAAAGTCTTTATAGTCAGAGCAAATTTAAGTATGCGATTCGTTCGATGTTCGCAGGTGCATTTTTAACCTTCAGTACAGCTGCTGGTGCAGTTGGGGCTGATTTGATTAATAAAATTGCACCAGGTAGTGGACGCTTCCTCTTCCCATTTGTCTTTGCTTGGGGATTGGCCTACATTGTTTTCTTGAATGCCGAGTTGGTAACATCAAATATGATGTTCTTGACTGCTGGTAGTTTCTTGAAAAAAATCTCTTGGAGAAAAACAGCTGAGATTTTACTTTACTGTACCTTGTTTAACCTTATCGGGGCTTTGATAGCAGGTTGGGGCTTTGCTCATTCGGCAGCCTATGCACATCTGACTCACGATAGTTTCATTTCAGGGGTTGTTGAGATGAAGTTAGGTCGCTCAAATGAATTAGTCTTACTTGAGGCGATTTTGGCCAATATTTTCGTAAATATTGCGATTCTTTCATTTGTTTTGGTCAAAGATGGTGGTGCCAAACTTTGGCTAGTTTTATCAGCAATTTACATGTTTGTATTCTTAACAAATGAGCACATTGCTGCGAACTTTGCTTCTTTTGCGATTGTAAAATTCAGTGTTGCTGCTGATTCAATTGCTAATTTCGGTGTTGGAAATATGCTTCGTCACTGGGGTGTAACCTTTGTTGGAAACTTGATTGGTGGTGGTTTCTTGATGGGTCTTCCATATGCCTTCCTCAATAAAAACGAAGATACTTATGTAGATTAAGGAAATGAGCACGATTGAATCGTGCTTTTTCGTTTTGTAAGAAGCAATAGCTACTCCTTATATCAAAATATAGAAAAGAGGTATTAGTCAAGATAGGTCGATAGTGCTACAATATCCTTAATGAAACTATATGGAGGTCGCCTTATGACTCGTGATTTTAAATTTGAAACTCTACAACTACATGCTGGTCAAGTTGTGGATCCAGCAACTAAGTCTCGTGCAGTGCCGATTTATCAAACAACATCCTTCGTTTTTGAAGACACGCAGGAGGGTGCCGATTTGTTTGCCTTGAGAAAACCAGGTAATATCTATACTCGTATCACCAACCCTACAACAGCTGCCTTTGAAGAAAGAATTGCTGCCCTTGAAGGTGGTGTTGGAGCTCTTGCAACAGCATCAGGTATGGCCGCGGTTACTTATACGATTTTGGCTCTTGCACATGCTGGTGATCATGTAGTAGCAGCATCAACTATTTACGGTGGAACCTTCAATCTCTTGAAAGAAACCCTTCCTCGTTATGGGATCACAACAACCTTCGTCGATGTTGATGATTTGGAGGAAGTGGAAGCAGCTATCAATGACAATACCAAGCTTGTCTTGATTGAAACCTTGGGCAATCCCTTGATTAACATTCCTGACTTGGAAAAATTGGCTGAGATTGCGCATAAGCATCAGATTCCACTTGTTTCTGACAATACATTTGCTACACCTTATTTGATTAACGTTTTTTCTTACGGTGTAGATATTGCTATTCATTCTGCGACTAAGTTTATCGGTGGGCATGGTACGACTATTGGAGGAGTAATTGTCGATAGCGGTCGTTTTGACTGGGCAGCTTCAGGGAAATTCTCTCAATTTGTTGAGGAAGACCCAAGCTACCATAACTTGAGCTATACTCGTGATGTAGGTGCGGCTGCCTTTATTATCGCTGTTCGTGTTCAATTGCTCCGTGATACAGGTGCAGCCTTGTCACCATTCAATGCCTTCCTCTTGCTTCAAGGACTGGAAACCCTTTCTCTCCGTGTCGAACGTCATGTGCAAAATGCAGAGAAAATTGTTGATTTCCTTGTCAACCATCCTAAGGTAGAAAAAGTCAACTATCCAAAACTTGCTGATAGTCCTTACCATGCCTTGGCTGAGAAATACTTGCCTAAAGGTGTAGGCTCAATCTTTACCTTCCATGTCAAAGGTGGGGAGGCAGAAGCACGCAAGGTAATTGATCATTTAGAAATCTTCTCTGATCTTGCAAATGTGGCAGATGCTAAATCGCTTGTTGTTCATCCAGCCACAACCACTCACGGTCAGTTGTCAGACAAAGACCTAGAAGCAGCAGGTGTCACACCAAACCAAATCCGCTTGTCTATCGGACTTGAAAATGTAGAGGATTTGATCGAAGATTTGCGCTTGGCCTTGGAAAAAATTTAAAGTAAAAGTAGATAAACAGTGGGTTTCGACTCACTGTTTTTGATTTTCCTTCAGGCATGATATAATGGTTAAAGAAGTCTAGAAAGAGGAACGATATGAACGAAATCAAATGTCCCAACTGTGGGGAAGTCTTTACAGTAAATGAAAGTCAGTATGCCGAACTTCTGTCTCAAGTAAGAACAGCAGAGTTTGATAAGGAACTGCATGATCGGATGAAGCAGGAACTGGCCTTGACTGAGCAAAAGGCCATGAATGAACAACAGTCTAAACTGGCTCAAAAAGACCAAGAAATTGCGCAACTGCAGAGTCAAATCCAAAACTTTGATACAGAAAAAGAATTGGCCAAGAAAGAGGTTGAACAGACAAGCCTTGAGGCTTTATTAGCAAAGGACAAGGAAGTGCAGGCCTTGGAAAACCAACTGGCTACCTTGCGTTTAGAGCATGAAAATCAATTACAAAAGACCCTTTCTGACTTAGAAAAAGAACGAGACCAGGTCAAAAATCAGCTCCTCTTGCAAGAAAAGGAAAACGAGTTGTCTTTGGCTTCTGTTAAACACAACTATGAAGCACAGCTCAAAGCAGCTAGTGAACAGGTCGAGTTCTATAAGAATTTCAAAGCCCAACAATCTACAAAAGCTATAGGGGAAAGTCTGGAACACTATGCAGAGAGTGAGTTTAACAAGGTACGCAGTTTTGCCTTTCCAAATGCCTACTTTGAGAAGGATAACAAGGTCTCTGCGCGTGGTTCTAAAGGAGACTTTATCTTCCGTGAATGCGATGAAAATGGGGTCGAAATTATTTCCATCATGTTTGAGATGAAAAATGAAGCAGATGGAACAGAGAAGAAGCACAAGAATGCAGATTTTTATAAGGAATTAGACAAGGACCGTCGGGAGAAGAACTGTGAATATGCGGTTTTGGTGTCTATGCTTGAGGCTGATAATGACTATTTTAACACAGGGATTGTTGACGTCAGCCACGAGTATGAAAAGATGTATGTGGTTCGTCCTCAGTTCTTTATTCAATTGATTGGTTTATTACGCAATGCGGCGCTTAATTCCCTAAAATACAAGCAAGAGTTGGCACTTGTCCGTGAACAAAATATAGATATTACACATTTTGAGGAAGACTTGGATGCCTTTAAACAGGCCTTTGCTAAGAACTATAATTCAGCTTCTACTAACTTTGGTAAGGCAATCGATGAAATCGACAAGGCTATCAAACGCATGGAAGAGGTTAAGAAGTTCCTAACCACATCCGAAAACCAACTCCGCCTCGCAAACAATAAATTGGAAGACGTTTCAGTAAAAAAACTAACTCGAAAAAATCCAACCATGAAAGCAAAGTTTGAAGCGCTGAAGGGGGAGTAGAAAACAGTGGAAAATGAATTATTAGTATTGAATGCAGAAGAAGTATATGAGTCTGAAAATTTAAACTACGATGAGTTAGAAGAACTACTGGAACAACAATTTACAACTGAGTTTTCTAATCTTGAAAAATTGGAATTGGAATGTAAAGAAATTAATTCCCCAGATAAATTAGGGGATGCTATTTTAGATGAAATATGGAATCAATTTGCGAATCAAATTGGTTTAGATATGACAAGTGATACTCTTCTTAAGCAGTATAATGATAAGCATCCTAATGGTTATACAAAAGAAGAGGGAACTAAGATACTGAATGATAAAAGATATACTGATGCAAATAAAGCTATGAAAGAAAAGCAAAAATCCAATAATTTAAAGGATGAATATACTGGTAAAACTTTAAAAATAAATGAGAAGGCTAATTTGGATCATGTTGTTCCTCGTAAAAAAATATTTGATAATAATTGGAGAAAAATCGCTGATATTGAAACTGCTGATTTAGCAAATAAAAAGGAAAATTTTGCAGCAACTAATGAATCGCTGAATAAAAGTAAAGGAGCAACATCCAATAGTGACTATATAAAGAATAGAGAAGCGAGAGAAAAAAAACTTAGGGATCAAGTTCAAAGAGCCAATGAGAAAATTGATAAGAAAAATATTTCAGATTCAGAAAAGAAAAATTTAAAAGCGGAAAATGAAAAAAGGTTAAATGATAAATTAGCGGCTGATTCAGAGAAAATGCTAAAAACTGAGGAAAGAGCAAATAACTCTATTAATAAACATATTGCAAAAAAAGCACCTGTAAAAATGGTTAATAAAGCTGGTAAAGATGCTATAAAAGCTATGTTGGTTGCTGCTTTATTTGGAATGTTGAAAGAAATTATGAATGCTTTAGTGAGATATTTTAAATCAAAAAAACAATCTTTTGATACATTTCTTAAGGAAATGAAAAAATCTCTTCATTCATTTTTTGGTAAAATCAAAGATTTTATTAAAGTTGGTGTAGATAGTTTTGTTGGAAGCATCGTAGGAGAAATTATTGGTGCTTTCGCTGAAAAACTAAGAAAGTTACCAAATTTGGTAAAACAATTATTTGGTTCAATTAGAGAAAGTATCTCTTATCTATCAAACCCTGAAAATCAATCTCATTCTACTGCAATTAAAATTGCCCATGTTTCAAAAATTATTACATCCGCATTAGTAGGTGTAGGCGCAATGTTTTTAGGAGAATATTTTGAACAGTTCTTAAATAAGATACCAGGTATGACTTTTGAAATAAAACTTCTAGGAACAATTGCTAATATTTTAGGGATGTTCTTTGCAAGTTTACTAACTGGAATCTTGGGAGCGATAATTATTAACGGACTTGATGGCTTTATATCAAGGAAACTACAAGATGAGAACAAAAAACAACAAGCTGATAAGAAGAACGAATTGCTAAGAATTCAGGATGTTCAAATTTTTGTTGCCGAGAAAAATGTTGCTGTTAAGCGAAATGATATCTTCAGTAAGATGGCTAAGAACCATCAAAAACTAAGAGAACTACTTGGCAATGTTGATCAAGAGTTTTCTAATTCAAAGATTGATTTCAAACAGCGATTACTAGCTAATGAAATTTACTTTGATGAAAAGCAAAGTGAACTTGAAGAAATGCAAAATGCATTAAACGATTTATTATAGGAGAATGTTATGTCAGAAGATTTAGAGATTCAAGTTTTAGCAAATTCTGAAAGATTTAATGAAAAAAAACAAGAGTTAAAAGCCTTTAGTGAAGAAATCCCTGAACAGTCAGATTTACCAACAGTTCCAACAGATGATCCTATGTTAGGCTTTATTGGAATGGAATATGATGTTAAGGGTAAAGATTTAAACGCTCTTACTGATGCTGTTCAAAATAGAATGATTGAACAAAATATTCACATAAAAAAGATTATTCAAGAATTTAATACTATTTACGAAACTTTCCAAATATTGGATGATGAGTATATTCAAAGTATTTCAAAATCTTTGATTGCAGCCAAAGAGGCCAATAATAAAGCTATACAGGGATTGCACGAAATAGAAGAATATCAAATAGGTAATAACAAACTATTAGATGATGTTTTTAAACAGAATAAAGATTTAATTGATGTATTGAAGAAACATCATAAAAAGCTAGAAGAGTTAGAACAACTTGAAGAGAAGCAAAGTGAAGTTCAAATTGAAATTGATAGTTTAAAAGCGAAGCTAAAATCATTAGTGAAAATAGAAAATAGTTTTAACGATTTGCATTTACAAGTTGAAGAAACACAAAATAATCTTAAAAACGATGTAGATAAGATGAATGTTCGATTAATAGAGGAAGGTAAAAATCTTACTTTAATTGTCGAGAAATTTCAAACTGAACTAGAGGAAAAACAACAAGAGATTAGTTTTCTTAGAAAAGGATTCTATACTCTTGGAGTCGCTGTTGTTATAATAGTATTATTTCTATTGTTTAAAGGAATGTAGATGATTAGTGAAACTTATTTAAAATTGTTAAAATCGGAAGTGAAAAAACTGGATGATTTAACAAATAATGCTTATGAATTAGAAATAATTCTTCAAGATATAGTTGATAATCTTAAAAATGCTGAGTTAGAATTTATAAAACGATTAGGAAACTTGACAAGTAAAGAGACACTCTCAAAAATCAAAGACAAGCAAACTAGCATATTGGAATTATTGTATAAATATCTTGGCGCTAGAGTTATTGATACAAATTATTTGATTTTGAAAGAAACAAATCATAAATCATTTGAAGAACTAGCAAATGATTTAAAGTCACTAATAGGTTTAGAAAATGTTAAGAAAGAAATTAAAGATTTAGTAGCGTTTAATAAAGTTCAACAAAGTAGAGAAAAAATCGGTCTTAAAAAAACAAATAGAACTATGCACATGGCGTTTTTAGGTAATCCAGGTACCGGTAAAACTACTGTGGCTAGAATCGTTGGGAATATGTATCGTTCATTAGGAATACTAAGTAAAGGTCATTTTATTGAAGCAACTAGAACAGACTTAATAGCAGAATATCAAGGACAGACGGCTTCGAAAGTGAAGAGATTGATACAAAAAGCCAAAGGCGGTGTATTGTTTATTGATGAAGCATATAGTATTACTGAAAACGATAAAAGTGATAGTTATGGTCGAGAGTGTTTAACTGAGTTAACAAAAGCATTAGAAGACTATCGTGATGATTTGGTTGTTATTGTTGCTGGATATGATGAATTGATGAAAAAATTTTTTGAATCTAATCCTGGGTTAAAATCAAGATTTAATTATTTTATTACGTTTGAAGATTATACTGTGGACCAAATGTTTGATATTTTTCTTTCATATTGCAAAAATGAAGAGTACATTTTGCATGATTCTGCAAAAGAAAAATTAAAAAAATATTTAGAATTACATAGTAGCAATCCTGAAAATAAAAATGCAAATGGGAGATTTGTAAGAAATGTATTTGACAGGATAATTATGAACCAAGCAATAAGATTAGCCACACTATCTTTTGTTACAAAAGATAATTACATTACGATTCTTGAAGAAGATATTTCATGAATGAAATTAGAAAGCAAAAATGAACGGTATTATCAACTTAAGAAAAGAAGCGGGGATGACATCGCATGATGCGGTTTTTAAACTGCGTAAGATTTTGGGAACCAAGAAGATTGGTCATGGTGGGACCTTGGATCCGGATGTAGTGGGAGTTCTGCCCATTGCGGTTGGCAAGGCGACACGCATGGTCGAGTTTATGCAGGATGAGGGCAAGGTCTATGAGGGTGAAATCACTCTGGGCTATTCCACGACGACTGAGGATGCTAGCGGGGAAGTGGTCGCAGAGACACCTGTTTTATCGCACTTGGATGAAAAGCTTGTTGATGAAGCAATCGCCAGACTGACAGGACCTATTATTCAGATTCCGCCTATGTATTCGGCAGTCAAGGTCAATGGTCGTAAGCTCTATGAGTATGCACGTGCAGGTCAGGAAGTAGAGCGACCAGAACGTCAGGTAACCATCTACCAATTTGATCGGACAAGTCCGATTTCTTATGAGGGTCATCTTGCACGCTTTACTTTTCGTGTAAAATGCAGTAAAGGGACTTATATCCGTACCTTATCGGTTGACTTGGGAGAGAAGCTGGGTTATGCGGCTCATATGTCTCAGTTGACACGGACTAGTGCTGCAGGGTTACAGTTAGATGTTGCTTTGACCTTGGAAGAAATTGCTGAAAAAGTAGAGGCTGGTCAACTGGACTTTCTCTATCCTCTAGAGATTGGGACAGGCGACCTTATCAAAGTTTTCCTAACTCAAGAAGAGGCTACAGAAGTACGCTTTGGTCGTTTTATCGAACTCGAACAAACAGAACAAGAATTGGCTGCCTTTGAAGATGACAAATTACTAGCCATTCTTGAAAAACGGGGGGATCTTTACAAGCCAAGGAAGGTTTTTAGCTAGTATAATTGAAGTGTAGAAATTGGAATTGTTTCTCCTAAACTATCCAAACCAGACTATAAATTTTGTAAAAAATGTGATAGAATAGACGACGGATAAAAAAACGGAGGATAGCATGCAAAATAGACCAATCATTATCGGAGTGACAGGTGGTTCTGGTGGAGGTAAGACCAGTGTTTCAAGAGCCATTTTATCGCATTTCCCTGATGAAAAGATTTCCATGATTGAGCATGATTCATATTACAAGGATCAGTCTCACTTGACCTTTGAAGAGCGTGTCAAAACCAACTATGACCATCCTTTTGCCTTTGATACAGACTTGATGATCGAACAGATTAAGGAGTTGTTGGCAGGGCGTCCGGTGGACATTCCGACTTATGACTATACAGAGCATACACGAAGCAACAAGACCTATCGTCAGGAGCCTCAAGATGTCTTTATCGTTGAAGGGATTTTGGTCCTGGAGGACAAGCGTCTGCGTGATTTGATGGATATCAAGATTTTTGTGGATACAGATGATGATGTGCGCATTATTCGTCGTATCAAGCGTGATATGGAAGAACGTGGCCGTAGCCTTGATAGCGTTATTGACCAGTATTTAGGTGTGGTCAAACCTATGTACCATCAGTTTATCGAGCCGACTAAGCGTTATGCTGATATCGTCATTCCTGAAGGGGTTAGCAATACAGTGGCTATCGACCTGTTGACAACCAAGATTGCAAAGATTTTGGAAGAAGCTCGAAACAGCAAATAAACAGATGTGGAGGCCTTGCCTCCTTTTTCTATTTTTCCCTCATAATGGTACATAAATGGAGATTTTTAGGCATATTTTTGGTATAATAATACCCATGGAAAAGCAAGAAAATGAATAGTAGGTGGAGATGGAAAAGTATTTATCGGTAACAACTTTGACCAAGTATCTGAAAATGAAATTCGATAAAGACCCATACTTGGAACGGGTCTATTTAACTGGTCAAGTTTCCAACTTTCGTAAACGACCTACTCACCAATATTTCTCCCTAAAGGATGACCATGCAGTCATTCAAGCGACTATTTGGTATGGGATTTATCAGAAATTAGGTTTTGACCTAGAAGAAGGAATGAAAATCAATGTGATTGGGCGTGTGCAGGTCTATGAACCAAGTGGTAGCTACTCCATCATCATTGAAAAGGCAGAGCCTGATGGGGTTGGTGCGCTTGCGATTCAGTTTGAGCAACTCAAGAAAAAATTGACAGAAGAAGGCCTGTTTCAAGAACGTTTCAAGCAACCTCTGCCCCAATTTTCTAAGAGAATTGGTGTAGTAACCAGTCGCAGTGGAGCCGTTATTCGAGACATTATCACGACCGTCAGCAGACGCTTTACAGGTGTTGATATCCTTCTCTATCCGACCAAGGTTCAAGGTGAAGGTTCTGCGGAGGAAATTGCTCGAAATATTGCGCGTGCTAATCAACGAGACGATTTGGATTTGTTGCTTATTGGTCGTGGAGGTGGTTCCATAGAAGATCTCTGGGCTTTTAACGAAGAAATTGTGGTACGAGCTATTTTTGAATCTCGTTTGCCAGTTATCTCTAGTGTGGGGCATGAGACGGATGTGACCTTGGCAGATTTTGTGGCAGATAGACGGGCTGCGACACCAACAGCAGCTGCTGAACTGGCAACACCTGTGACCAAGTTGGATCTATTAACTCATTTGCAGAATCAAGAAAAACGGATGGCAACAGCAGTCCGAAATGTCCTATCTAAGAAACAAGAAGCTTTGAAAAAATGCAGTCAGTCTGTTATCTTTAGACAGCCAGAGCGCTTGTATGATGGCTATTTGCAACGCTTGGACCAACTGCAACTGCGATTAAAACAAAGTTTGCGAACACAGATTTCTGATAACAAGCAAATAGTTCAATCAAGGACGCATCAACTGGTCCAATTATCACCTGTTACCAAAATCCAGCGTTATCAAGACCGCCTAGGTCAGTTGGACAAGCTCTTACGTAGCCAAATGGCGCTGGTTTATGATGCCAAGGTTTCTGAGGTCAAGCGACTTTCAGAAGCCCTGCTGATGCTGGATACCAGTCGAATCGTGGCGCGTGGCTATGCTATTGTCAAAAAAGAAGAGTCCGTTGTCGATTCGGTTGAGAGTTTGAAGAAAAAAGACCAAGTAACGCTTTTGATGCGAGATGGTCAAGTAGAATTAGAGGTTAAAGATGTCGAAACAAAAGAAATTTGAGGAAAATCTAGCAGAACTGGAGACCATTGTCCAAAGTTTGGAAAATGGTGAAATTGCTCTAGAAGATGCGATTGCTGCCTTTCAAAAAGGCATGGTCTTGTCAAAAGAGCTCCAAGCGACGCTGGACAAGGCTGAAAAGACTTTGGTCAAGGTCATGCAAGAAGACGGAACAGAAAGTGATTTTGAATGAAAAAGCAAGAAAAATTAGCTCTTGTCGAGTCGGCCTTGGAAGATTTTTATGGAGACCAGCAGTTTGCTTCTAGTTTGAGAGAATCGGTTCTCTATTCCATTCATGCTGGTGGCAAGCGTATTCGCCCTTTTCTCTTGTTGGAAGTATTGGAAGCCTTGCAGGTCGCTATAAAACCTGCTCACGCACAGGTGGCAGCTGCCTTGGAAATGATTCATACAGGGAGCTTGATTCATGATGATCTTCCTGCCATGGATGATGACGATTATCGTCGAGGGCGTTTGACCAATCATAAGAAATTTGGCGAAGCAATGGCAATTTTGGCAGGAGATGCCTTGTTCCTGGATCCCTATGCCTTGATAGCGCAGGCAGATTTGCCAAGTCAGATTAAGGTAGACTTAATTGCCAACCTATCGCTTGCTTCAGGAAGTCTGGGCATGGTAGCAGGGCAGGTTTTGGACATGGAGGGTGAACACCAGCATTTATCTTTGGAAGAACTTCAGACCATTCATGCGAATAAGACTGGAAAATTACTAGCTTATCCCTTCCAAGCAGCTGCCATCATTGCTGAATTGTCACCTGAAATACAGGCAAAACTCAAAACTGTTGGCGAATTAATAGGACTTGCTTTTCAAGTTCGAGACGATGTGCTTGATGTGACAGCTAGTTTTGAGGAAATCGGCAAGACTCCACAAAAGGATTTGCAGGCTGAAAAGTCAACCTATCCAGCCTTGTTGGGCTTGGAAGAAGCCATTACCTTTTGTAACCAAACTCTGGATCAAGCTAATGCCAAATTAGAAGAAATTGCCCAGCAAGTTCCCTTTGAGATAGAATCGATTGTAAGAGTAGTAGAAAGTTTGAGAATCAATGGCTAAGGAAAGAGTGGATGTACTAGCTTATAAACAGGGTTTGTTTGAAACGCGAGAACAGGCCAAGCGCAGTGTTATGGCTGGTCTAGTCGTAGCAGTCCTGAATGGAGAACGTTTTGACAAACCAGGAGAGAAAATCCCAGACGACACCGAGCTAAAACTCAAGGGTGAAAAACTCAAGTATGTCAGCCGTGGTGGCTTGAAATTGGAAAAAGCCTTGCAGGTCTTTGATTTGTTAGTTGAAGGAGCAACAACAATTGATATCGGTGCTTCTACTGGAGGTTTTACCGATGTTATGCTACAGAATGGTGCTGAGTTAGTCTTTGCAGTTGATGTTGGTACCAATCAATTGGCTTGGAAATTACGCCAAGACCCACGTGTTGTCAGCATGGAGCAGTTTAATTTCCGCTATGCTGAAAAGACTGATTTCGAGCAGGAACCGAGCTTTGCCAGCATTGATGTGAGTTTCATTTCCCTCAGTCTGATTCTGCCAGCCTTGCACCGTGTGTTAGCTGATCAAGGTCAGGTTGTGTCTCTAATTAAGCCTCAGTTTGAGGCAGGACGTGAGCAGATTGGGAAAAATGGAATCATTCGCGATGCCAAGGTCCATCAACATGTCCTTGAATCTGTCACAACCATGGCAGTAGAGGAAGGCTTTTCAGTCCTTGGATTGGACTTTTCTCCCATCCAAGGTGGACATGGAAATATTGAATTTTTAGCGTATTTGAAAAAAGAAGAGTCAGCAAGCAATCAGGTTCTTGCTGATATTGAAGAAGTAGTAGAGAGGGCGCATAGTCAATTTAAAAATGAATAAAAAAGAGAGACTTGAAAAAATTAGACGATTTGTGACAGATTATCAAATCGGTACACAAGAAGAAATTGTAGAACATTTGAAAGAGGCAGGTATCACTGCCACTCAGGCGACGGTATCACGAGATATCAAAGAACTAGGTATTGTCAAAATTCCTTTGAGAGACAACACCTATGTCTACGAATTGCCAAAATCAATCGTAAAAAGTTTGCAACTGGCTGAAGACAATATCGAATCGGCAGAATTGATGGATAAGATGATCAATCTCCAAGTTATTCCAGGAAATACAGCTTTTGTAAAAGCTCAGTTAATCGAGACTTTTTCTGACAAGATTTTTAGCTGTTTGGCTGATGATAGCTCGATTTTAGTCATTGCCAGAAGTGAAAGTCTAGCTGAGGAAATCTTTGAACAAGTAAAAAATTGGTAGGTCTATATGTTACTTGAAATTTCGATAAAAAACTTTGCCATTATTGAGGCTATTTCCCTCAATTTTGAAAAAGGGATGACTGTCCTGACTGGTGAAACGGGTGCAGGGAAGTCGATTATCATTGATGCCATGAATATGATGTTGGGAGCTCGTGCGACGATAGATGTTATTCGTCATGGTGCGCCAAAGGCAGAGATTGAGGGACTTTTCTCAGTTGAGAATAGTCGCCTTTTACAGGAAATTTTTGATGAGCAAGGTTTGGAAATGGGTGATGAAATTATCATCCGTCGGGAAATCTTGCAAAATGGTCGGAGTATCAGTCGTGTCAATGGCCAGATGGTCAATCTGTCTGTTTTGCGAGCTATTGGGCAACATCTGGTAGATATTCATGGTCAGCATGACCAAGAAGAGTTAATGCGCCCTCAACTTCATATTCAAATGTTGGATGAATTCGGTGACGTAGCTTTTTGGGACTTGAAAGAAACCTATAAAACGAGTTTTGATGCTTATCGAAAAATGCGCAAGCAGGTTCTGGAAGTCAAGAAAAACCAACAGGAACACAAGGCTCGTATTGAAATGTTGGAATTTCAAATGGCAGAGATTGAGGCAGCAAACTTGCAGGCTGGAGAAGATTTGGCTCTTAATCAAGAGCGTGATAAACTGCTCAACCATAAAAATATTGCGGATACACTGACCAATGCCTACAGCATGTTGGACAATGAAGATTTTTCAAGTCTGGCCAATGTTCGTTCAGCCATGAATGACATGGAAAGTGTCGAAGAGTACGATCCTGAATACCGTGAAATTTCGAGCTCTCTGTCTGAGACCTACTATGTCTTAGAAGACATTAGCAAACGTCTGGAAGCTATTATTGAGGACCTTGATTTTGACGGCAATCGTCTCATGCAGGTTGAGAATCGTTTGGACCTCCTTCATACTATTACCCGCAAGTATGGTAGGACTGTAGACGATGTCTTGCTTTACTTTGCTAAGATTACAGAAGAGTACAATCTCTTGACAGGCAATAATCTTTCTTCTGAGGACATGGAAGCAGAGCTCAAGAAATTGGAAGTCAATCTTGTTGATTTGGCAGGCCAGCTTGCATCTGCTCGTCATGACTTGGCTCAGCAGCTTGAAGCTGAGATTAAACAAGAACTGCAGGACCTCTATATGGAAAAAGCCCAGTTTCAGGTTCGTTTTAACAAGGGCAAATTCAGTCGTGAGGGAAATGAAACGGTCGAATTTTACATTTCAACCAACCCTGGTGAAGATTTTAAACCCTTGGTCAAGGTTGCATCTGGTGGGGAATTATCTCGTCTCATGCTAGCCATCAAGTCTGCCTTTTCTCGTAAAGAAGGCAAGACCAGCATAGTCTTTGATGAGGTGGATACAGGAGTTTCAGGCCGTGTAGCTCAGGCTATTGCACAGAAGATTCACAAGATTGGCCAGCATGGTCAGGTTCTGGCTATTTCCCATTTGCCACAAGTGATTGCGATTGCGGATTATCAATTCTTTATTGAGAAGATTAGTAATGACCATTCAACGGTTTCGACTGTTCGTCTCTTGACGGTTGAAGAGCGCGTGGAAGAAGTTGCCAAGATGTTGGCAGGTGACGATGTGACAGAAGCAGCCCTAACGCAAGCCAGAGAATTGTTGAGAAATAGGGAGAAATAAGATGACAGACTATTATGTAATTGGAGATGTTCACGGAAAAGCTGGGATGCTGGAAGACCTTCTCAAAACCTGGGATGGTCAGACCCAGTTGCTCTTTCTAGGGGATTTGATTGACCGTGGTGAGGATAGTCGCCGTGTTCTAGAAATGGTCAAGGACTTAGTGGACAATCAAGGGGCTATCTGTTTATCTGGAAACCACGAGTATATGTTTCTGACTTGGCTCGATGACCCAGAAGAAAGTTATGACCACTATCGTCGTAATGGTGGAGATACAACTATTAACTCTATCCTAGGTCGTCCCTTGGATGCCCCAGTTGATGGAGTAGAAGATGCCAAGCGTGTTGCCGCTGAAGCAGCAGATTTGGTCGAATTTATTCGTCAAATGCCTTTTGTGGTAGAGACAGACAAGTATATCTTTGTTCACGCAGGTATTGATTTGACCTTAGACGACTGGCATGAAACCACAGATTATAAAAAAGTCTGGCTTAGAAAACCATTCCACGAAGCCGAAAATCATACTGGGAAAACCATTGTCTTTGGTCACACACCAGTTTATGGCTTGTTACAGCAAGAACGCGGTACAGCTGAGCTTTGGGTGACAGAAGACGGTAAGATTGGAATGGATGGAGGAGCTGTTTATGGTGGTGTCCTTCATGGGATTGTCTTTACAGACCAAGGAATGACAGAACACCACTTTATCGAAAATGACGGCTTTGTTGCTGAAGATTAGTACTCCTGGCAGGGTATGGTCTTGTCAAAATATCAAAAACAATTTATAATAAATAGATACCCTGAAAGGAAGAGAATCATGAACTTAGAAGAATTGAAAAAACGACAGGAGAAGATCCGTAACTTCTCTATTATCGCCCATATTGACCACGGTAAATCAACTTTAGCAGACCGCATTTTGGAAAAAACAGAGACGGTTTCAAGCCGTGAAATGCAGGCCCAGCTTTTGGATAGTATGGATCTAGAACGGGAACGTGGAATTACCATTAAGTTGAATGCCATCGAGTTGAATTACACGGCAAAAGATGGGGAAACTTATATTTTCCACTTGATTGATACGCCGGGGCACGTGGACTTTACCTATGAAGTTTCACGTTCGCTAGCTGCCTGTGAGGGAGCGATTTTGGTGGTCGATGCTGCCCAAGGAATTGAGGCTCAAACCCTTGCCAATGTTTATCTGGCCTTGGACAATGATTTGGAAATCATGCCAGTTATTAACAAAATTGACCTGCCAGCAGCGGATCCAGAGCGTGTGCGTACAGAGATTGAAGATGTCATTGGTTTGGATGCCAGTGAAGCAGTATTGGCTTCTGCCAAGGCTGGTATAGGTATTGAAGAAATCCTCGAGCAAATCGTAGAAAAAGTACCAGCACCAACGGGTGATGTGACGGCACCACTTAAGGCCTTGATTTTCGACTCTGTTTACGATGCTTACCGTGGGGTTATTCTCCAAGTGCGTGTCATGGATGGAGTGGTTAAACCTGGCGATAAGATTCAACTTATGAGTAATGGTAAGACCTTTGATGTGACCGAAGTTGGTATTTTTACACCGAAAGCAGTTGGTCGTGATTTCCTTGCGACTGGGGACGTTGGTTATATTGCGGCTTCTATCAAGACGGTTCAGGACACTCGTGTGGGTGATACCGTTACCTTGGCAACCAATCCTGCGACAGAGCCATTACATGGTTACAAGCAGATGAATCCTATGGTCTTTGCGGGTCTCTATCCAATCGAGTCAAACAAGTACAATGACCTACGTGAAGCGCTTGAAAAATTGCAACTGAATGATGCTAGTCTTCAGTTTGAACCAGAAACATCTCAGGCCCTTGGATTTGGTTTCCGTTGTGGTTTCCTTGGGCTTCTTCATATGGATGTTATCCAAGAACGTTTGGAACGCGAGTTCAACATCGACCTCATTATGACAGCTCCATCCGTTATCTATAAGGTTAATTTGACCGACGGTGAGTCTATGGATGTGTCTAACCCGTCTGAGTTCCCAGACCCAACTAAGATTGCGACCATTGAAGAGCCTTATGTTAAAGCGCAAATCATGGTACCACAGGAGTTCGTCGGAGCAGTGATGGAGCTAGCTCAGCGCAAGCGTGGGGACTTTGTGACGATGGACTATATCGATGACAATCGTGTTAATGTTATCTATCAAATTCCACTGGCTGAAATCGTCTTTGATTTCTTTGATAAGCTCAAGTCTTCAACTCGTGGTTATGCAAGCTTTGACTATGAATTGTCAGAGTACCGCCCATCTAAGCTGGTGAAAATGGATATCCTTCTCAACGGAGACAAGGTGGATGCCCTCAGCTTTATCGTTCACAAGGACTTTGCCTATGAACGTGGGAAACTCATCGTTGATAAGCTCAAGAAAATCATCCCTCGTCAACAATTTGAGGTGCCAATCCAAGCAGCTATTGGACACAAGATTGTGGCTCGTACAGATATCAAGGCCCTTCGTAAGAACGTACTTGCTAAGTGTTACGGTGGTGACGTTTCTCGTAAGCGTAAACTTCTAGAAAAACAAAAAGCTGGTAAGAAACGTATGAAAGCTATAGGATCAGTAGAAGTCCCACAAGAAGCCTTCCTCAGCGTCTTGAGTATGGATGAAGAATAAGTTGTCATAATTATTTTTCCTTGTTTACAGGAAATTTATATAAGAATCAATAGTAAAGCAGACTAAAATGGTCTGCTTTTTTTCTATTCTGGAACATAAGAAATGTTTTGGATGTTTGTTTAATTGTTTGTTTTTACATAACAAACTATAAAAACAACAAAAATATAAAAAAAGAGACAAAAAAGAACAGAAAAATATTGACAACGGTTTCATATAGTGTTATACTTATAGCATAAAGTTAATGGAAAGAAGGGAAAACCTTATGGGATTAGATCATTTCTTTGACAAAAACCTTGTGTTTTGCTTAGAAGCGGATAATCAAGAACAACTCTTTGATCAGGTTGCAACTTTATTGGAAGAACGAGAAATCGTAACTCCAACCTATCGTGAAGCCTTGATCACGCGTGAAAAGTCATTTCCAACTGGTTTAGATATGGAATTTTTGGGTAAAGATTTGCCGAATGTGGCTATTCCTCATACAGATATTGTTCATAATCTAGCTGAAAAAGTTGTGGTGGTTCGATTAGAAAAACCAGTGACTTTCCACAATATGATTGCGCCAGATAAGGAAGTAGAAGTATCCTTACTCTTCTTTATCATTAATAACTCAAGTTCAAGTCAAACGAACATTCTTGCTCAGTTGATGGACTTCTTTACTGGAAATGGTCATCTTGAAGACCTATCAAAAATTTCAGAACCTGAAGCTCTCTATGCTTATATAGCTGAAGCAACAGCTTAATCTTGTCTATTAAAAATATTAAATCGGAGGAAATCCATATGATTAAAATTCTTGCTGCCTGCGGTGCAGGTGTTAACTCAAGCCACCAAATTAAAAGTGCTCTTGAAGAAGAACTTTCAAACCGCGGTTTTGATGTTCACTGTGATGCAGTAATGGTCAAAGACGTTAATGAAGACCTTATCAAAGGTTATGACATCTTCACACCAATTGCTGCTACAGATCTTGGTTTTGATCCAGGTATTCCAGTTATCGAAGCTGGACCAATCTTATTCCGTATCCCAGCTATGAGTGCTCCAGTATTTGACAATATTGAAGCAGCCATTAAAGAACACGGGTTAAGCTAATTAATAATTTGTTAACATTCATATAACATAAAAAGGGAGGAACTATTATGGATGTCATTATCGAACTAGCTAATAAGCTGTTCAAACCCATCTTGGACATGGGTGGACCAATCATCATGCTGATCATTTTGACAGTATTGGCTCTACTTTTTGGAGTGAAATTCTCCAAAGCGCTTGAAGGTGGTATCAAACTTGCCATCGCTCTTACTGGTATCGGGGCTATCATCGGAATGTTGAACGGTGCTTTCTCAGCATCACTTGCAAAATTCGTTGAAAACACTGGTATTCAATTGAACATCACCGACGTTGGTTGGGCGCCACTTGCCACAATCACTTGGGGATCTGCTTGGACACTTTACTTCTTGCTCATCATGTTGATTGTTAACGTAGTGATGCTTGCTATGAAGAAAACTGATACACTTGATGTTGATATCTTCGATATCTGGCACTTGTCTATCACAGGTCTTTTGATTAAATGGTATGCAGACAACAATGGCGTTAGCCAAGGAGTTTCACTCTTCATTGCGACTGCAGCAGTTGTTCTTGTTGGGGTTCTTAAAATTATCAACTCTGACTTGATGAAACCTACATTCGACGACCTTCTTAACGCACCAAGCTCATCACCAATGACTTCAACTCACATGAACTACATGATGAACCCAGTTATCATGGTTTTGGATAAGATTTTTGAAAAATTCTTCCCAGGTCTTGATAAATATGACTTTGATGCTGCTAAATTGAACAAGAAAATCGGTTTCTGGGGATCTAAATTCTTCATCGGTTTCATCCTTGGTATCGTTATCGGTTTGATGGGGACTCCGCATCCTGTTGAAGGACTTAAAGATGCTGCAAACTGGCAAGAAGTTATCAAAGGTTGGTTGTCTCTTGGTTTGACAGCCGGTGTAGCTTTGGAACTCTTCTCACTAATCGGTTCATGGTTCATTGCGGCCGTAGAACCACTTTCACAAGGTATTACCAACGTTGCTACTAAACGTTTGGAAGGACGTAAGTTTAATATCGGTCTTGACTGGCCATTCATCGCTGGTCGTGCTGAAATCTGGGCTTGTGCCAACGTACTTGCACCAATCATGTTGATTGAAGCTGTGCTTCTTTCAAAAGTCGGAAATGGTATCTTGCCACTTGCAGGTATCATCGCTATGGGTGTTACTCCAGCTCTCTTGGTTGTAACACGTGGTAAATTGCTCCGTATGATTATCTTCGGAACACTCTTGTTGCCACTCTTCCTTCTTTCAGGTACACTTATTGCACCATTTGCAACAGAACTTGCTAAAGGTGTAGGTGCCTTCCCAGAAGGTGTGAGCCAAACTCAATTGATTACTCACTCAACTCTTGAAGGACCAATCGAAAAACTTCTTGGTTGGACAATTGGTAACACTACAACAGGTGATATCAAAGCAATCCTTGGTGCTGTAGTCTTCCTTGTATTCTATATCGGTATCTTTGCTTGGTACAGAAAACAAATGATTAAACGTAACGAAGAGTACGCAGCGAAAGCAAAATAATACGCTCCTATAAAATGTAAATTGTTAAAGCTAGGTTGTTATTTTCCTGATAGGAGTGACAGCCTAGTTTTTTATAAACTATCAAGAAATCGGAGAAAATAATGGTAATTGAATTAAAATCAGAACAATTAAGAGTACAATTTAACAGTTTTGGTGGGGCTCTTTCTTCTATAAAAGATGCTGAGGGACTTGAGTATTTGTGGCAAGGGGATGCCACTTATTGGAGTGGACAAGCTCCTGTTCTCTTTCCCATTTGTGGTTCTTTGAGAGAGGATACAGCCCTCTATATAGATGAGAAGGGGCAAGAAAGCAAAGGAAACATTCCTCGTCATGGTTTGGTTCGTAAGAAAGAATTTGAATTAGTTGAACAGACAGACAAGAGTGTAACTTTTGCAATTGAAGACGATGAGAATAGCTATCAAAACTATCCTTATCATTTTCGCCTAGAAATTACTTATAGTCTTACTGGTAAAACAGTACGGACTCAATACAAGATTTTTAATAAAGAAACTAGCAAGGTCATGCCTTACTTTATTGGTGGACATCCAGGATTTAATTGTCCTCTACTGGATGATGAGGTCTATGAAGATTACTATTTAGAGTTTGAGAAAGAAGAGACTTGCTCTGTTCCACATCCTTTCCCAGAAACAGGTATGTTGGATTTCCAAGATAGAAGTCCATGGCTAGAGGGGCAAAAGGAATTAGATCTTAGTTATGATCTTTTCAGCACAGATGCAGTCACCTTAGATGAATTGCAATCTAGAACAATTGCCCTTCGTTCTCGTAAACATGATAAGGGATTAAAAGTGCACTTTGCAGAGTTTCCAAACCTCATCATCTGGTCAACTTTGAATAAAGGTCCTTTTATTGCTTTTGAACCATGGTCTGGCTTGTCAACATCTCTTGAAGAAGGAGATCGTCTAGAAGATAAGAAGAATGTTCGTCTCCTAGAACCTGGTCAAGTGGATCAAATTGGTTTTGACATCGAAATTTTTTAGTTAAAAAACATAAAAACAAACATTAACTGTTGACTTTTTCCGGAAATAGGAGTATATTATGTTTGTAAACAACAAATGATGTTTGTAACAAACAAATAATCACTTGTTATATTCTCTTTCGTGGAGAAGGATTATTTGCTAGGAAACTGATTTCCTAAACTTGAATAAGGTGTCATTCATCTCATTCAATCCAATTTGTCAATAAACTGCTAGAAAGCTTTTGTAGGTAAACTGCTAACTATAAAAGGTTTTACTAGCCTAGAAAAATAAAAAGGAGTATACAATATGTCTATTGTTATCGGTGCAGATGCTGCAGGTTTGAGATTGAAAGAAGTTGTGAAAGACTTCTTGGAAAAAGAAAATTTCCACGTTGTGGATGTTACAGCTGAAGGTCAAGACTTTGTTGATGTGACTCTTGCTGTTGCTGCAGAAGTAAACAAAGAAGAACAAAACCTTGGTATCGTGATTGATGCTTATGGTGCTGGTCCATTCATGGTTGCAACTAAAATCAAAGGAATGGTTGCTGCAGAAGTATCTGACGAACGTTCAGCTTATATGACTCGTGGACACAACAACTCACGTATGATCACTATGGGGGCACAACTTGTTGGTGATGAATTGGCTAAAAACATTGCTAAAGGATTTGTTAATGGTAAATACGATGGTGGACGTCACCAAATTAGGGTCGATATGTTGAACAAAATGTGCTAATACTCTTCAAAAATCAAGATAATCTGTTGTCAGCTCACTTTAGCTAACCTCAGTTATGCTTGCAGCTCGCTTCCTAAGCTAATCTTGATTTTTTTTGAGTAGGGATAAATGATATTAGATTTATATAATTAATCGGAGGGAATAACTAATGAGAATTGCAATTGGATGTGACCACATCGTAACAGATGAAAAAATGGCGGTTTCAGAATTTTTGAAATCAAAAGGATATGAAGTTATTGACTTTGGTACATATGACCATACACGTACTCACTACCCAATCTTTGGTAAAAAAGTAGGGGAAGCTGTAACTAGTGGTCAAGCTGATCTTGGAGTATGTATCTGTGGTACTGGTGTTGGTATCAACAACGCTGTAAATAAAGTCCCAGGTGTTCGTTCTGCCTTGGTTCGTGATATGACAACAGCCCTTTATGCTAAAGAAGAATTGAACGCTAACGTTATCGGTTTTGGTGGTAAGATTACTGGTGAATTGCTTATGTGTGATATCATCGAAGCTTTCATCCATGCTGAATACAAACCATCTGAAGAAAACAAGAAATTGATTGCGAAAATTGAACACCTTGAAAGTCACAATGCTCAACAAACAGACGCAAACTTCTTCACTGAATTCCTTGAAAAATGGGATCGCGGAGAATACCACGACTAAGAGGTGACCTATGATTTTAACAGTCACAATGAACCCATCCATTGATATTTCCTATCCTTTGGATGAGTTGAAGATTGATACTGTCAATCGTGTGGTGGATGTAACCAAAACTGCTGGTGGTAAAGGACTAAACGTTACTAGAGTACTTTCAGAATTTGGCGATTCAGTTCTTGCTACTGGTTTAGTTGGTGGCAAACTTGGTGAGTTTTTAGTTGAAAATATTGATGATAATGTTAAGAAAGATTTCTTTTCTATTCAGGGAGAAACTCGTAACTGTATCGCTATTCTTCACGGAGACAACCAAACAGAAGTTCTTGAAAAAGGTCCTGAAGTATTGGAACAGGAAGGTCAAGACTTTTTGGAACATTTCAAAAATCTCCTAGAGTCCGTTGAAGTAGTAGCTATCTCAGGTAGTCTGCCAGCTGGTCTTCCAGTTGATTACTATGCGAGCTTGGTAGAACTTGCTAATCAAGCTGGCAAGCCTGTAGTCTTAGACTGCTCTGGTGCAGCACTTCAGACGGTTCTTGAATCACCACATAAACCAACAGTTATCAAACCAAATAATGAGGAATTATCTCAGCTTCTTGGAAGAGAAGTTTCTGAGGATTTGGATGAATTAAAAGAAGTACTTCAAGAACCTTTGTTTGCAGGTATTGAATGGATTATCGTTTCACTTGGTGCTAATGGTGCCTTTGCCAAACATGGGGACACTTTTTACAAGGTAGATATTCCTAGAATCCAGGTAGTCAACCCTGTCGGATCTGGAGATTCTACTGTGGCAGGAATTTCTTCAGGACTACTTCATAAAGAATCGGATGCGGAACTACTCATCAAGGCTAATGTCCTTGGTATGCTCAATGCTCAAGAAAAAATGACTGGCCATGTCAACATGGCTAACTATCAAGCTCTATATGATCAATTAATAGTAAAAGAGGTATAAAATGGCTTTAACAGAACAAAAACGTGCACGCTTAGAAAAACTTTCTGATGAAAATGGAATCATCTCAGCTCTTGCTTTTGACCAACGTGGTGCTTTGAAACGCCTCATGGCTCAACACCAAACAGAAGAACCAACTGTGGCTCAAATGGAAGAACTGAAAGTCTTGGTTGCAGATGAATTGACTAAATACGCTTCATCTATGCTTCTTGACCCTGAGTATGGACTTCCAGCAACTAAAGCTCTTGATGAAAAAGCTGGTCTTCTCCTTGCTTATGAAAAAACAGGTTACGACACAACAAGCACAAAACGCTTACCAGACTGCTTGGATGTTTGGTCTGCAAAACGTATTAAAGAAGAAGGTGCAGATGCGGTTAAATTCTTGCTTTACTATGATGTAGATAGCTCAGACGAACTTAACCAAGAAAAACAAGCTTACATCGAACGTATCGGTTCTGAGTGTGTGGCTGAAGATATTCCATTCTTCCTTGAAATCCTTGCTTACGATGAAAAAATTGCTGATGCAGGTTCTGTAGAATACGCGAAAGTAAAACCACACAAAGTTATCGGTGCTATGAAAGTCTTCTCAGACCCACGCTTTAACATTGATGTCTTGAAAGTAGAAGTTCCTGTTAACATTAAATATGTTGAAGGCTTCGCTGAAGGTGAAGTAGTTTATACACGTGAAGAAGCAGCAGTCTTCTTCAAAGCTCAAGATGAAGCAACTAACTTGCCATACATTTACTTGAGTGCTGGTGTATCAGCTAAACTTTTCCAAGATACTCTTGTATTTGCTCATGAATCAGGTGCAAACTTTAACGGAGTTCTTTGTGGCCGTGCAACATGGGCTGGATCAGTTGAAGCTTACATCAAAGATGGTGAAGCAGCAGCTCGTGAATGGCTTCGCACAACTGGATTTGAAAACATTGACGAACTCAACAAAGTTCTTCAAACAACAGCGACTTCATGGAAAGAACGCGTGTAGCACTCAAATTGCGAAAAAAACTTCAGTCTAGGGATAGAAATATCTCTAGACTTTTTTTGATGTCAAAATAACCTTGAGTTAGCTATTCTCAAGGTTAGAAAAAATATAGAAGTTGGAATACAAGTTAATCGTGATATTCCCCACGATCCCACTTGGCATTCTCTTCATCGAAGATATGATCATTGGCAGCTACATCTGGGCTCACTTCAGATAGTTTATCAATTTTCGCAATCAATTCCTCTTTTTCAGGATTTGGTTTGTACTTGGTATTGATAAATTCATCTACGATGTTGTTAATGAAATTGATACCTAGGATTGCACCACCGAAAGCAACAATATTAGCATTGAGATTTTCACGAGCGGAACGAGCAGTCGCAACATCTCCGACAAGTACAACTCGAGTTCCAGGAACTTTATCAGCAGATACAGCAATTCCAACACCTGTACCGCAAAGGGCAACTCCAAAGTCAGCCCGTCCATTGACGACCTCCTCTGCAATTAAGCGACCATAAATAGGATAGTGAGTACGGACGAAATCATAAGTACCAACATCAATGATTTCATGGCCTTGTTCTTTTAGGTGTTTTGAAATCTTCATCTTCACATCTGTTACAATGTGATCACAACCGAGAGCAATTTTCATGGGAATACCTCCTAGCAGAGCTTGTTCAGCATATCAATGCGAACTTGGTGACGACCAGAATCATAGTTGTGCTCAAGAAAGGCTTTGACTATTTCAACTGCTAAAATATCACCTGTAATTCCAGAACCAATTGTAATGATTGGAGTAGAATTGTGTCGAATAGTCATCATGGCAGAGTGTTCATCGTAAACAGCGGCGCAGATAATACCTTTAAACTTATTAGCAGGCATAAAAGAATGTCCAAACTTGTCAAAAAGAATAGCACGAGCTTGCTTATATTTTCTAAACTCTGTAATAGCATTGATAGTAGAATCAACGAAATCCGCAGAACCTTGTGTAGAGTTGAGGTCAATTACTTCATAACCAGAATGAAGCAGATAGTGTTTGACGGTTTCTTTCAGTTGGAAACCATCTTGGTCAGTAGCTAAAATAACTTTCATAAGAACCTTCTTTCTTTAGCTATCCAAAAGCATGCAATGAAATACCATTGTTGACGATATAGAAGATATATTATATCTTCAAATATAGTATAGTCCTTGTAAAATTATTTGTCAAGGATTTATAAAAACTAGTTGAAGAATTTTTTCTTCAGCTAGTTTTCGCATTTATTGATCCAATTTCTGATATCGGTTAAATCATAGTTAATCTCAGATTGATGGGCTACCTGACTGAGTGTAATAGAAGTCAGGGTTGCAACTAAAGTGTTTTCAATAATATCAAGAGAGCTGGTTACGACGCATCTTTTAGCCTTTTTACTTTCCTTGTTGCCTAAGAATTTTTTTAGAAGATTTTGACTTTCAAAGATTCGATTTTTTCCTTCTATAGCTACAAATACATCGTAAAAGGTGATTTGGCTGAGGGGTTTAGAAAGAGCAACGCCTCCATTTTTCCCTCTAACGGATTTAACCAATCCTTCGTTGTCTAATAGTTTTATAATTTTTTTCAAATAAGAATCTGAAACTTCTAGCCGTTCACTCAAGGAAATTGTATTGATATATTTTCCTTCAGGGAGCTGATCTAACATGAGTAAGACATAGACTGACTGTTCCCAACCTGATGACAATCGCATGTTTGTACCTCCATATAAAAAGATAATCATTATCCACAATTACCAGTATAGCCTTTTTTTGTTTTTTTCTCAATACATAGGAGTTTAAAAAAATAATCTTGGAATTTTTTGATAAATCTCTTGACATTCATTTTTAAAAGAGTAGAATAAAAGACAAAAAATATCATCAATATCTTTTGAAAGAAGGTGAAATAAATGAAACGAGGTTCAAATTTTATTTTTTTGATTTCTATATTACTTACCACACTTTTTATGGGGTCGTCTTTTCCAACTGGGAAATATCTCATAGTAGTTGAAAAGACTCCTCCATTATTACTTGGGGGTGTTCGATTTATTATTGCTGGGTTAGTGATGTTGGTATTATCGTTTTTATTTGGCAAGGGAGGGACTATCATCCCTAAAAGTCAAGGTAGCAAGATAAAGGGGTTTATATTGGTTGTGACTATCGGGCTCTTACAGACAGCTGGAACCATGGGATTTCTTAATCTTGCCCTAGCTCATGATGTGTCGTCATCGATGTCTTCCATTATCTTATTTACGAATCCTCTTTGGTTAGCTTTCTTAGCACATTTTTTATTAAAAGATACATTGACTATTCAGAAGATAAGTGCCTTAATATTAGGTGTGGCTGGAGTTGTTACTTGTATTGGACTAGATGTATCTGCGTTTAGTTTAGGTGCTTTGTTTGCTTTACTTGGTTCATTTTGTTGGTCAATCAATACAGTTGTCACCAAGAAAATTCCTTTTGATAACGGTCCATGGATATTTACAGCTTGGCAATTGTTATTAGGTGGGGTATTCCTTTACTTATTCTCAATACCTGTGCATGAAAGTTATAACTTTCTAAATTTAGGATTTTGGGGCTGGGTTTGGTTTATATGGTTAATTATTCCTGCGTCTGTTGGTTCGTTTGGACTGTGGTTTTATAGTCTAGGACAAAGGGGAGCAACAGTAGCTAGCAGTTTCTTGTTTTTAGTTCCAGTATTTTCAACTATCTTTTCTATTATAGGCTTACATGAGCCGTTTACATTGAATTTGGTTCTTGGGGGTTCGATGGTTGTGTTAGCATTGGTATTAGTAAACTGGAAAGTCAAGGGAGAAGAGGAGTAGTCTATGGAAGTTGGAAATGATATTGTTATTTAAAATGGAACACAATGGAGTTTTGGTAATGGTGTAGCTCAATATTTTGATGAGCATGTTAGACAATCCATTCCTTTATATGATGAAGGACATGACCTTGTTTGTCATCTGACCATTCCTTATGTTATGAGCTAGGCTCCGCAACGGGTAATCTGATTGGTAAATTATACCAGCGTCACAAGTCTAAAAAAGAAGTTCGTTTTATCGGGATAGAAGAGATTCCAGAAATGAATCAGGTAGCACAATCGAAATTTCCTGAGCTTGAATTCATAACAAGCTCCGTGGAGGAAGCTAGGTTAGAACCCAGCGATTTAATTATTAGCTATTATTTCCTTCAGTTTATTCTTCCAGACAAGAGAATAAAGATTTTATCAAAAATATATGAATCTTTAGTTGAAGGTGGAGCGTTTATTCTATTTGAGAAAGAAATCATGACAGATCCGAAGGTAAATAAGTTGATAGTTTCCAATTATATTAAATTCAAGCAAGAACATGGATTTAGTCCAGAAGAAATTCTATCTAAGCAATTGAGCTTGGAGGGAGTTATGATTAACCACACTCATGCTGAAAATAAAGAAATGTTAAAGAGTACTGGATTTCATCATGTAGAAACGATAATGAGATATGGAGAGTTCAATGGATACATTTGTTTTAAATGAAGATAATCACAAGAAATGGGAAGAATTACATGCCCAATCATCAAAAACAGAGACACGCTTAGTTCCTAATGATGCAGTTCAAAAGATTTTTTCTTTGAGAAATCAAATCGTTACTCAAAACGATGAGTGCAGGGTATTAGAAGTTGGTTGTGGTTTTGGAAGGAATCTTTACTATTTAATTGAAAATCATTATGCTGATACTTATTGTGGTGTAGATTTAACAAAGGAGGCCGCTGATAGTGCAAAACAATTATTGACTAAGTCATTTCCACAATTTAATTGTCATATAACACAGACAGATGTAGGTAAAGGTTTAGATTTTCCTGACAACCATTTCGATTCTATATTTGATATAATGTCTGCGATTACATTTATAGTGGATGAAAAAGATAGACAGAACTATTTTTCAGAGGTAAAAAGGATGTTGAAAACAGGAGGAATGTATTATTTTTATTGTCCACGGAAAGATGGAATTTTCCGAGACGCAATTCCTGATAATTCTTTACTAGAAAAAGGTTATATACGTAGAAAACTAGATTCAATGTTAGAAAGAGTTTATACAGAAAGTGAGTTAATTGAATTATTGGCTCCTATGCGTCTTGTAAAATTAGAAATCGGTTCAAAACATACTAGAGCTTTTGGTGATGAGTTGTTTATTAGGAATAATGGATTTTGGTTTGGGGCTTTCAAAAAAATATAGAGTTATTAGTACACTTGTTTTTAAATTGAGATGAAATTTTCTGAATTATAAACACTTGTTTTCTTAATTTTGTTTATGATTTTATTTTTTGATAAAAGAATACTCAAAAAAATAAAAAAGTTCTTCGTAAGGGTTTACAAATTATCAGCATTATGATAGAATACAGTTACAAGTTAATACAAGGTGAGTGTTACTAAGTAATATTAGGCATGATCACAGGTGAATTAGAAATCGGATGATTTTCTAGTTCATTTGTGGTCATTTTTTATACTCATATACCTTTAAAATATAAAAGGAGGTTGACATGTATCGAATTCTAAATCCAATAAATCACAATGTCTCGCTTGTCAGAAATGATAAAGGAGAAGAAGTGATTGTAATTGGTAAGGGGATTGCATTTGGAAAGAAGAAGGGAGATTTGATTGCTGAAAATCAGGTTGAGAAAATCTTTCGGATGAAGACCGAAGAGTCCAGAGAAAACTTTATGGCTCTCCTCAAAGATGTTCCGCTTGATTTTATCACAGTGACTTATGAAATCATTGATAAACTATCAAAGAAATATCATTATCCGATTCAAGAGTATCTCTACGTAACCTTGACAGATCATATTTACTGTTCTTACCAAGCTCTAGCGCAAGGAAGGTACAAGGATAGTAATCTGCCAGATATTTCCACTAAGTATCCTGTCGCTTTTCAAATTGCAAATGAGGCTTTTGAAATTTATCGTCAGAAGCTAGCAGATCATTTTCCTGAGGACGAAATTATTCGGATTGCTTATCATTTCATCAATGCTGAGGGTGAGAATGAAGTTCAAATGGTTGAATCGATTGATAAAAGGAAAGAAATTCTCAGGAATGTTGAAGAAGTTTTAACGGAATATGCAATTCAACGAACCAAAGAGAATAACCATTTCTATGATCGCTTTATGATCCATTTGAATTATTTCTTGGATTATCTAGACAGATCTAGAGATGATAACCAATCACTTCTGGATATGGAAGATCATATTAAACAATCCTATCCAAAAGCCTTCGAGATTGGTTCCAAGATCTATGATGTGATTACGCAACATACGGGTCTTGATTTGTATAAAAGTGAACGAGTTTATCTAGTTCTACATATCCAACGTTTATTGTCATAAAAATTTATTTAAAACTATATAAGGAGAATTCTATCATGAATAGAGAAGAAGTAACATTGTTAGGTTTTGAAATCGTAGCCTATGCTGGCGATGCTCGTTCAAAACTATTGGAAGCCTTGAAAGCTGCTGAAGCTGGCGATTTTGCGAAAGCAGATAGCTTAGTCGAGGAAGCTGGTGCTTGCATTGCTGAAGCTCACCACGCGCAAACAAGTCTATTGACTAAGGAAGCAGCTGGCGAGGATTTAGCATATAGTGTAACCATGATGCATGGCCAAGATCACCTGATGACAACAATCTTGCTAAAAGATTTGATGCATCATTTAATTGAACTTTATAAAAGAGGAGCTAAATAATGAATAAGTTAATTGCCTATATCGAGAAAGGAAAGCCTTTCTTTGAAAAACTATCTCGAAATATCTATCTTCGTGCTATTCGTGATGGATTTATCGCAGGAATGCCTGTTATTCTCTTCTCAAGTATCTTTATCTTGATTGCTTTTGTACCAAACTCATGGGGCTTTAAATGGTCTGATGAAGTTGTAGCTTTTCTGATGAAACCTTACAGCTATTCAATGGGTATCTTGGCTTTGTTGGTAGCTGGTACAACAGCTAAGTCATTGACCGACTCAGTAAACCGTAGCATGGAGAAGACAAATCAAATCAACTATATGTCAACATTATTGGCAGCAATTGTTGGTTTGTTGATGTTGGCAGCTGACCCTATCGAAAATGGTCTAGCTACTGGATTCTTGGGGACAAAAGGTTTGCTTTCAGCCTTCCTTGCTGCCTTTGTTACTGTAGCCATCTATAAGGTTTGTGTTAAGAACAACGTCACTATTCGTATGCCTGACGAAGTTCCACCAAATATCTCACAAGTCTTTAAAGATGTGATTCCATTCACTCTCTCAGTTGTTTCACTTTATGCTCTTGATTTACTAGCTCGTCATTTTGTTGGTGCAAGTGTAGCTGAATCAATCGGTAAATTCTTTGCACCACTCTTCTCTGCTGCTGATGGTTATCTTGGTATTACCATTATCTTTGGTGCTTTTGCCTTCTTCTGGTTTGTTGGGATTCATGGTCCATCTATTGTTGAACCAGCAATCGCAGCTATTACCTATGCAAATGCCGAAGTCAACTTGAACCTTCTCCAACAAGGGATGCACGCTGACAAGATCCTTACTTCTGGTACACAAATGTTTATCGTTACCATGGGTGGTACTGGTGCGACACTGGTTGTTCCATTCATGTTCATGTGGTTAACGAAATCAAAACGTAACCGTGCCATCGGACGTGCTTCAGTAGTTCCTACCTTCTTCGGTGTAAATGAACCAATCTTGTTTGGTGCACCACTTGTGTTAAACCCAATCTTCTTCATTCCATTTATCTTTGCTCCAATCACGAACGTTTGGATCTTTAAGTTCTTTATTGAAACTCTTGGAATGAACTCATTCACTGCTAACCTACCATGGACAACTCCAGCTCCACTAGGTCTAGTTCTTGGAACTAACTTCCAAGTTCTATCATTTATTCTTGCTGCCCTTCTAATCGTGGTTGACGTAGTCATTTACTATCCATTCCTTAAGGTCTATGATGAACAAATTCTTGAAGAAGAACGTTCAGGTAAGTCTAATGATGAATTGAAAGAAAAAGTTGCTGCAAACTTCAACACTGCAAAAGCAGATGCTATTCTTGAAAAAGCGGGTGTAGAAGCAACACAAAATACCATCACTGAAGAAACAAATGTCCTCGTTCTCTGTGCAGGTGGAGGTACAAGTGGACTTCTTGCAAATGCTTTGAACAAGGCAGCTGCAGAATACAATGTTCCTGTGAAAGCAGCAGCAGGTGGTTATGGTGCTCACCGTGAAATGTTGCCAGAGTTTGATTTGGTTATCCTTGCCCCTCAAGTTGCTTCAAACTTTGAAGATATGAAAGCAGAAACAGATAAACTCGGTATTAAACTTGCCAAGACAGAAGGCGCTCAATACATCAAGTTAACCCGTGATGGAAAAGGTGCTCTTGCATTCGTACAAGCGCAATTCGATTAAGGCTAGGGACTCTGAAATAGTTTCCTCTCGTTACGGAAATCGCTATGGCTAATTTCCTAATCGCCTTGTTAATTCGTCGGTAAAAAGATATCGTTTTTACCTCCTCATGTCACAATTCGATTAATAATAGGGACTCTGAAATAGTTTCCTCTCGTTACGGAAATCGCTATGGCTAATTTCCTAATCGCCTTATTAATTCGTCGGTAAAAAGATATCGTTTTTACCTCCTCATGTCACAATTCAGTGACTTGCTACAAGAAGTGAGATGGAGAAGGATGGCTCACTGACTCCTCTCCTCTCACTTTTATTTTTTTTAAATCAAGAAATAGGTGAAAAAATGACAAAAACACTTCCAAAAGACTTTATTTTCGGTGGCGCAACAGCTGCCTATCAAGCAGAAGGCGCTACGCATACTGATGGAAAAGGACCAGTTGCTTGGGATAAATATCTTGAAGATAACTACTGGTACACTGCCGAACCAGCTAGTGATTTTTACAATCGATATCCAGTTGACCTCAAGCTAGCAGAAGAGTATGGTGTCAATGGTATTCGAATTTCTATTGCTTGGTCACGTATTTTCCCAACCGGTTACGGTCAAGTAAATCAGAAAGGTGTTGAGTTTTATCATAATCTATTTGCGGAGTGCCACAAACGTCACGTTGAGCCCTTCGTAACTCTTCACCACTTTGACACGCCAGAAGCTCTCCACTCAAATGGAGACTTCTTAAACCGTGAAAATATCGAACACTTTGTAGACTACGCTGCCTTCTGTTTTGAAGAATTTCCAGAAGTAAACTATTGGACAACCTTCAATGAAATCGGACCAATCGGTGATGGTCAATACTTGGTTGGGAAATTCCCTCCAGGTATTCAGTACGACCTTACCAAAGTCTTCCAATCACACCACAATATGATGGTGTCTCATGCGCGTGCAGTCAAGCTATATAAAGATAAAGGTTATAAAGGCGAAATTGGTGTTGTTCACGCACTGCCAACCAAGTATCCTTTAGATCCTAAAAATCCAGCAGATGTTCGTGCAGCTGAGTTGGAAGATATTATTCACAATAAATTTATATTGGATGCAACTTATCTAGGTCGCTATTCAGCTGAAACGATGGAAGGTATCAACCATATCTTATCAGTCAATGGTGGTAGCTTAGATCTTCGTGAAGAAGATTTCGAAGTATTAGAAGCCGCAAAAGACTTGAATGATTTCCTAGGAATCAACTACTATATGAGTGACTGGATGGAAGCATTTGATGGAGAAACTGAAATTATCCATAATGGTAAGGGTGAGAAAGGAAGCTCTAAATATCAAATCAAAGGTGTTGGTCGTCGTGTAGCTCCGGATTATGTACCACGTACTGATTGGGATTGGATTATCTACCCTCAAGGTTTGTATGACCAAATCATGCGCGTGAAGAAAGATTATCCGAACTATAAGAAAATCTACATCACCGAAAATGGTCTTGGATATAAAGATGAGTTTGTTGATAACACTGTTTACGATGATGGTCGTATTGATTACGTGAAGCAACACTTGGAAGTTCTGTCTGATGCGATTGCAGATGGTGCTAATGTAAAAGGTTACTTCATTTGGTCGTTGATGGATGTCTTCTCATGGTCAAACGGTTATGAAAAACGTTACGGTCTCTTCTATGTAGACTTTGAAACTCAAGAACGTTATCCGAAGAAATCAGCTCATTGGTACAAGAAAGTAGCGAAAACTCAAGTGATTGAGTAGTAGAATGAGTAATTAGATATAGAATTCTAGTGAGGCAAAAATATGTTCAAAGATTTTATCCAATCTATTTATGAAAAAGTTTATATTATAAATTTCGAAAAATGTTCTCAAATACCGTGTTTGACTAATGAGGAGCTGAAAAAACTTGGGAAATGGTATGTCTCTACCGGTAAAGAATGGATTTGCCATTCAGACTATGAGCTGGAAGAATTTAAAAATATCTTTTTAAATTTTATCAATCCTGAAGAATGGGATAATATCTCCTTTGATTCAGATTTTATGCCGTTTCAACAATCATAAATAATCTAGGAAATTCTTTGTAAAAATCTTCATCCAAAAATGCGTCACATCAAGATTCTTATTTTCTTGATGTAACGCATTTTATATTTTATCAATCCTCAGTTTTATGGTTTAGAAAGAATAATTTTTGTTTGTTTTGAAAGTTGTTCGAAGGTTTCTTTGCTCAGTTTAGAATCTGAAACGATGGTATCAATATCAGAGATATTGTAGAAGGTATAGAAATCAAATTTATTGAACTTACTATTATCAGCTAGTAAGTATTTTTTATTGGAATTGTTGAGGGCGATGCGTTGAGATTCCCCTTCCTCTTCACTAAAGGTCGCAATCGCATTGTCCTGAATACCATTACAGCTTACGAAAGCTTTAGAAAATTGGAGATTGGCTAAGTTTTGCAAGGTTAGTGTTCCCACAAATGCTCCAGTGATAGAGCGATAGTTTCCACCGATTAAAATCAAATCTGTTAGTTTTCGTTCGTTTAAGATGAGAAAGACTGGTAAACTGTTTGTTACAACACGAATATTATCGATTGGAAGTTCGCGGGCAAAAGATTCCAAGGTTGTACCTGGGCCGATAAAAATAGTTTCCCCCTCATCAATTAAATGACCTGCAAAACGGCTGATTTCTTGTTTTTCTGCGATTTGTAAACTTTGTTTTTCAATATTGGAACGTTCATTGTTTAAAATGGAGCCTGTGCGAATTTTTTCAGCTCCACCGTGCACACGAACAAGTAAATCTTTGTCAGCTAACTCTTGTAAGTAGCGTCTAGCAGTCATATCTGATACATCCAAGCGAGTCATAATTTCTTTTACAGTAATAGTTCCCTTTGTATTTACTGTTTCTAGAATATTATCTAGTTTTTCCTGCTTTAACATCGTTATCACCTCTATTTCTATTACTATTTTATCATAAAGTGTTCAATCAATCAATTTAAAAAACAAAAGAAAACAAAAACAAAAACATCATGGTTGTTTTAAACAAACCATGATGTTTTTGGCTCTCAGTTCTGGGATAATTGAATTAGTCCAAACCGTAGTTGTAGTCATCGTCTTGCATGGCTTCAACTTCGCCCAGGAGGTAACCATTTCCGACTTGAGAGAAGAAGTCGTGGTTGGAAGTTCCTGTTGAAATACCGTTCATAACGATTGGGTTGACATCATCAGCTGAATCTGGGAAGAGTGGATCTTGTCCCAGGTTCATGAGTGCCTTGTTAGCATTGTAGCGAAGGAAGGTTTTGACTTCTTCCGTCCAACCAACACCGTCATAGAGGCTCTCTGTATAACCTTCTTCGTTCTCGTAGAGAGTGTAGAGCAGGTCGTACATCCATTCTTTGAGTTTTTCTTGCTCTTCTTCAGGTAATTCATTGAAACCAAGTTGGAATTTGTAACCAATGTAGGTTCCGTGAACAGATTCATCACGAATAATCAATTTAATGATTTCCGCAACGTTGGCTAGTTTGTTGTTACCAAGATAGTAGAGCGGCGTGAAGAAACCAGAGTAGAAGAGGAAGGTTTCGAGGAAGACACTGGCAACTTTCTTTTCAAGTGGGCTACCGTTTAGGTAGATTTCGTTGACAATCTCAGCCTTCTTTTGTAGGTAAGGATTGGTATTGGTCCATTCGAAAATTTCTTCAATCTCAGCCTTAGTATTCAAGGTAGAGAAGATTGATGAGTAAGATTTAGCGTGGACAGATTCCATAAATTGGATGTTATTGAAAACAGCTTCCTCATGTGGTGTACGGATGTCCGCGCGAAGGGCTTGAACCCCAGTTTCAGATTGCATAGTGTCGAGAAGGGTTAAACCACCAAAGACTTTTCCAACTAAGTCTTTTTCTACACTTGATAGCTTTCTCCAGTCATCCAAGTCGTTAGACAAGGGAATACGTGTATCGAGCCAGAATTGCTCCGTCAGTTTCTCCCAAGTTGATTTGTCGATGACATCTTCGATGGCATTCCAGTTAATGGCTTTGTAGTAAGTTTCCATGTTTATAATCTCTCGTTTTTTTGAATTCTTTTTTGAGACAAATACTTTCCTGATACTGAACTACCTTTTCGTAGTGCATCAGAAGCGATTGTATTAGTTTCGTTTTCTAAAGTTTCTTTTTCTTTTTTAAGATAGGATATTCTCTTTTTATCTTGTGAATGTAACTCCTTTAAAACAGAGTTTTCAAATCTCAATCTATCATTTTCTCTTTTTGATTTATTGAATCCAAACATATACTTCTCCTAATTTGAAAAGTTAAGCTATAAATTTGAACAATTTAGAATAAAAATTAAATCACACAGCTTTCACATTGGTTAGCGCCGACTTCTCCACCATCATCTGTAAAGGTACGGACGTAGTAGATAGACTTGATACCCTTGTTAAAGGCATAGTTACGAAGGATAGACAAGTCACGTGTCGTTTGTTTGTTTTCTTTCTTCCATTCGTAAAGACCTTTTGGAATATCACTACGCATGAAGAGAGTAAGTGAAAGTCCTTGGTCCACGTGCTCAGTTGCAGCAGCATAGACATCAATCACCTTACGCATATCCATGTCGTAAGCAGAAGTGTAGTAAGGAATGGTTTCTGTTGACAAGCCAGCAGCAGGGTAGTAGATTTTCCCGATTTTCTTTTCTTGACGCTCTTCGATACGTTGTGTAATCGGGTGGATAGAAGCAGAGACGTCATTGATGTAACTGATTGAACCATTTGGGGCAACAGCTAGACGGTTTTGGTGGTAAAGTCCATCTGCTTGAACCTTGTCGCGAAGTTCAGCCCAATCAGAAGCACTTGGAATAAAGACATCTTTGAAAAGTTCTTTAACACGGTCTGATTTTGGAAGGAATTCGCCAGTTACATACTTGTCGAAGTAGCTTCCCTTAGCATAGTTTGATTTTTCAAAATTATGGAAGGTAATACCGCGTTCACGCGCGATATTGTTTGACTCAACCAAGGTCCAGTAGTTCATAAGCATAAAGTAGATGCTTGTAAATTCAACAGACTCAGGTGACCCATACTCAATCAGTTGTTGGGCAAGGTAGCTGTGAAGTCCCATGGCACCGAGTCCAAAGGTGTGGGCTTGGCTATTTCCGTGGTCAATCGTAGGCACAGCTACGATATGAGAACTATCAGTAACAAAGGTCAAAGCACGAACCATAGCACGAATAGAGCGACCAAAGTCAGGTGAAGTCATCATATTGACCACGTTGGTTGAACCAAGGTTACATGAAATGTCTGTTCCCATTTGAAGGAATTCTTGAGCATCGTTGATCAAGCTTGGTTCTTGGACTTGAAGAATCTCAGAACACAAGTTACTCATGATAATCTTACCATCAACAGGATTTGCACGGTTAGCCGTATCAATGTTGACCACATAAGGGTAGCCAGATTCTTGTTGCAATTTAGAAATTTCAGTTTCCAAATCACGCGCCTTGATTTTTGTCTTACGGATGTTTGGATTTGAGACCAATTCATCGTATTTTTCAGTGATGTCGATGTAGTTGAATGGCACACCGTATTCTTTTTCTACAGAGTAAGGGCTGAAGAGGTACATTTCTTCATTTTTACGCGCCAATTCGTAGAATTTATCTGGTACCACGACACCAAGTGAAAGAGTCTTTACACGAACTTTTTCATCGGCGTTTTCTTTCTTAGTTGAAAGGAAGGCGATGATATCTGGGTGAAAGACATTGAGGTAAACAACCCCAGCACCTTGACGTTGACCCAATTGGTTAGAGTAAGAGAAACTATCTTCGAAGAGTTTCATGACTGGTACGACACCAGAGGCTGCTCCTTCATATCCTTTAATAGGAGCTCCAGCTTCACGAAGGTTGCTGAGGGTAATACCCACTCCACCACCGATACGAGAAAGTTGAAGGGCAGAGTTGATAGAACGTCCGATAGAGTTCATATCATCAGTGACTTGGATCAAGAAGCAAGATACCAATTCTCCACGACGAGCACGTCCAGCATTCAAGAAAGAAGGAGTAGCAGGTTGGTAGCGTTGGTGGATGATTTCATTTGCAATATCGATTGCAACAGCCTCATTGCCATCAGCGAAATAAAGAGCGTTAAAGAAGACACGGTCTTCCATACTTTCAAGATAATATTCCCCATCGTTAGTCTTTAAGGCGTATTGATTGTAAAATTTATAGGCAGCCATGAACGACTTGAATTGGAAGTTTTGTTCTTTAATAAATTGAGACAATTCTTCCAAGAATTCTGGACGGTATTTCTTGATAAAAGCTGTTTCGATGTAGTTGTGGTCAATGAGGTAGTTGATTTTATCTTTGATTGAATCAAAAACCATAGTGTTTGGAACTACATTTTCTTTAAAGAAAGCATCCAAGGCTTCCTTATCTTTATGAAGCATGATTTGCCCATTGACAGGACGGTTGATTTCGTTATTGAGACGGAAGTAAGTCACGTCCTCAAGATGTTTTAATCCCATAAAATTTCCCTTATCTAATTACAAAAGAAAGGCTTCTAAGTTAGCCCTAGAAGCAGTTTCTTCTGGATGATGTACTAAGATTATGCTAATTGTTTCAGTTTTCCTGGTTGGAAACCTGAAAAGACTTCAGTTGGTGTTTGGATAACAGGAGCTGCGCTGAAACCGAGCTCTTTAACCTGATCGATGTACTCAGGTTGCTCATCAAGATTGATTTCACGATAAGCGACATTATTACTGTCCAAGAAACGCTTGGTCATCTTACATTGAACACAGTTGTTTTTAGAATAAACGGTTACCATTGTGTAACTCCTCTTTAAAATTTAGTTCTATCCTAGTATATCAGAAAATAAATTTTTGTCAATGATTTAAAACTAAATATAGTGGTCTGTTTTTCTAGTCAAGCTCACAAAACACAATATGTAGTGTTTGTTTTATAAAACAGCAATGATTATCCTATAAATCGTTTTTAAAGAAACTATATCCTGTGTTTTGTTACATAAGATAGAAGATTTTCTGCAAGTTATCTGAAAAGGAAATCGAATAAATCCCATAAAATACTTGAAAAAAATCCTAGAAGATGATATAATACCAAATTGTAAGGGTTATCAAATATAACTCAAAAAAGAAAGAACAAAAGGAGAGTCAAACTATGGCTTCTAAAGATTTCCACGTAGTGGCAGAAACAGGTATTCACGCACGTCCAGCAACATTGTTGGTACAAACTGCTAGCAAATTTGCTTCAGATATCACTCTTGAGTACAAAGGTAAATCAGTTAACCTTAAATCAATCATGGGTGTTATGAGTCTTGGTGTTGGCCAAGGTGCTGACGTAACGATCTCAGCTGAAGGTGCAGATGCAGATGACGCAATCGCTGCAATCTCAGAAACAATGGAAAAAGAAGGATTGGCATAAGGACAATGACAGAAATGCTTAAAGGAATCGCAGCATCTGACGGTGTTGCAGTTGCAAAAGCATATCTACTCGTTCAACCGGATTTGTCATTCGAGACTGTTTCAGTCGAAGATACAAACGCAGAAGAGGCTCGTTTGGATGTTGCTCTTGAAGCTTCTCAAAACGAGCTTTCTCTTATCCGCGAGAAAGCTGTAGGTACGCTAGGTGAGGAAGCGGCTCAAGTTTTTGACGCTCATTTGATGGTTCTTTCTGACCCAGAATTGATCGGTCAGATTAAAGAAACAATCCGTGCTAAGAAAGTCAACGCTGAAGCAGGTCTTAAAGAAGTGACTGACATGTTCATTACTATCTTTGAAGGTATGGAAGACAACCCATACATGCAAGAACGTGCAGCGGATATCCGCGACGTGACAAAACGTGTATTGGCAAACCTTCTTGGTAAGAAATTGCCAAACCCAGCTTCTATTAACGAAGAAGTAATCGTGATTGCACATGACTTGACACCATCTGATACAGCTCAATTGGACAAAAACTTTGTAAAAGCTTTTGTAACTAACATCGGTGGACGTACAAGCCACTCAGCTATCATGGCGCGTACACTTGAAATTGCAGCTGTATTGGGAACAAATAACATCACTGAAGTAGTGAAAGACGGCGATATCCTTGCCGTTAACGGAATTACTGGTGAAGTGATTATCAACCCAACAGATGAACAAGCGGCAGAATTTAAAGCAGCTGGTGAGGCTTATGCTAAACAAAAAGCTGAATGGGCACTTTTGAAAGATGCTCAAACAGTGACTGCTGACGGTAAACACTTCGAGTTGGCAGCTAACATCGGTACTCCAAAAGACGTTGAAGGTGTTAACAACAACGGTGCAGAAGCTGTTGGACTTTACCGTACAGAGTTCTTGTACATGGATTCTCAAGACTTCCCAACTGAAGATGAGCAGTATGAAGCATACAAGGCTGTTCTTGAGGGAATGAATGGTAAACCAGTGGTTGTTCGTACAATGGATATTGGTGGAGATAAGGAACTTCCTTACTTCGATATGCCACATGAAATGAACCCATTCCTTGGATTCCGTGCCCTTCGTATCTCTATTGCCGAAACTGGAGATGCAATGTTCCGCACACAGATTCGCGCTCTTCTTCGTGCTTCTGTTCATGGTCAATTGCGTATCATGTTCCCAATGGTTGCGCTATTGAAAGAATTCCGTGCAGCCAAAGCAGTCTTTGATGAAGAAAAAGCAAACCTTCTTGCCGAAGGAGTTGCAGTTTCGGATGATATCCAAGTTGGTATCATGATTGAAATCCCGGCAGCAGCGATGCTTGCAGACCAATTTGCTAAAGAAGTTGACTTCTTCTCAATTGGTACAAACGACTTGATCCAATATACAATGGCAGCAGACCGTATGAACGAACAAGTTTCATACCTTTACCAACCATATAACCCATCAATCCTTCGCTTGATCAACAACGTTATCAAGGCAGCTCACGCTGAAGGTAAATGGGCTGGTATGTGTGGTGAGATGGCTGGTGACCAAAAAGCTGTCCCCCTTCTTGTCGGAATGGGCTTGGATGAGTTCTCTATGTCAGCAACATCAGTCCTTCGTACACGTAGCTTGATGAAGAAATTGGACACTGCTAAGATGGAAGAGTACGCTAACCGTGCCCTTACAGAGTGTTCAACAATGGAAGAAGTTCTTGAACTTCAAAAAGAATACGTTAACTTCGATTAATGTGATTAACCTTGTAACCTAGTTGCAAGGTTTTTTGACGCATTTTGGAAAAGTAATGCTCTTATGAAGTTCACTTTTCAAGGAGTCAGAGGCATGATATAATAAGGGGAAACAAATAGAATAAGAGAGAAATTATGTCTAAAGAAATTGATATTGAGTATTACCACCAGCTAGCCTTGCAAAAGCAGAAGGAGCATCGAAAAGTTTTAGCCAATCTAAAGAAAAAACCTCCTAAAAACCTAGACAAGATAGCCCAGCAGATTCACCAAGAAGTATTTACGGAGATTGATTGTACGGCCTGTGCCAACTGTTGCAAGACATTGGGACCTGACTTCAAGGAAGCAGATATCACTCGTATTGCTAAGTACTTTAAGATGAAATTACCAGCTTTTGAAGCGGAGTTTCTGCAGGTAGATGAAGATGGTGATAAGGTTTTTAAATCCATGCCTTGTCCCTTTCTAGGAGGAGATAATCTCTGTTCCATCTATGATGTTCGTCCCAAGGCCTGTCGTGAATTTCCCCATACAGACCGTAAAAAGATCCATCAAATCAACCATTTGACGATTAAGAATACTTTGACCTGTCCAGCAGCCTATCTCTTTGTTGAGAAATTAAAGGATAAGTTATAGAGATTTAAAGGATAAAAAATTTCTAATAATAACTAGTAATATGAAGGGAGAACTCTGTGCCTAGACCGAAAACAAAAGAGGAGCTAATGCTGGCCTCTAAGGAAAATTATGAAAAGCTTAACCTCTTCATCTCTCAATTAAGTGAAGATGAGTTACAGACTCCATTTGATTTTTCAAAAGACCAAAAGAAAAAGGAAGCGCACTGGAAAAGAGATAAAAATCTAAGAGATGTTCTGATCCATCTCTATGAATGGCAGCAGTTACTGTTGACTTGGGTACATTCTAATCAAAAAGGTCACGAAAGACCTTTTCTTCCTGAACCTTATAATTGGAAAACTTATGGACAAATGAATGTCGCTTTTTGGAAGAAGCACCAGAAAACCTCCTTAGAAGAGGCGACTAGACTATTGGCGCAATCACATAGAAAGGTTTTCAAGTTGATAGAAGGCTTCAGCACTGACGAACTCTTTACCAAAGGTGTCTATAAGTGGACGGGTGGGACAAGTCTAGGTTCCTACTTTGTTAGTAGCACGTCAAGCCACTATGATTGGGCTCTGAAAAAAATCAAAGCACATCAGAAGAATTGTAAGGGATAGATGGCCTATTTGAAATGGCAAGAATGAGTTCTTTTAAAAGTAAGATAAAAACAAAGGGCCATTAAGTGATGTAGCCCTTTTGAGTTATACAAGCAAATTACCATGCAAAAGCTGTCGTTGGAGCATTGAGCGCTTCTAACCACTGTTTATTTTTTACGGGGCAAAGAGTTACGGATATACCTGCCATATCCAAACTAGTCATAAATGTTCCTGATTTTATAAAGGTAATAGTGACTCCTTCAATTTCTAAGAGTTGAAGGAGATCATTGATAAATATGCCCATTTCTAAGTTACTGGTAGTACCTAGATTATTTACAAGCAATATAAATTGATCACCTTTTTTCCAATGATAGTGCAATTTTAATTTGCTTATAATTTCATTTGCAAGGATTTCCGATGATTGGAATGGGACGATACGATAGCCTTCTTCGCCATGTATCCCAATACCATAAGAAATATTTCCTTCTTCCAAGTTAAATAGTGGAAGGGTGGCTTGGGGGAGACTAGCAGATTTCGTTGCAAAGCCAATTGTTGCGATTTCGGGAGCAAGCTGATGACCTAAATCAGTTAGTTGCTCGATGTCGGCACCATTCTGAGCTGCATATCCTAGAACTTTATGAAGTAAAATAGTCCCTGCAAGCCCTCTTCCTCTAATTTGAAATCTATTGTGAGGTTCAATTGAAATATCGTCGTGTGCTAGACTATAGCCAACTTTAATTCCTTCTTTTCTAGCAGTGTTAATGGCCGAGCTAAATTCTTTGATGTCTGCTTCGAAATTTTTTACAATGATGAAGACACCTTGTCCATTATTTAAAAAACGAATGGACTCTAAGATTTCATTTCTTGTAGGTGGAGTAAATAATTGGCCATAGATAGCAGCTGTAAGCATTCCTTCTCCCACATATCCAATATGAGCAGGTTCATGACCTGAACCTCCACCCGACAATATTGGAACCTGATGAGGATTTCGATTTTTTTGATAGACTAATGGTAAGGTAGGGTGTTTTTCTAATTCAGGATGACTGCTGACAGTTGCCAAAATGTAACTTGAAATAATTTTTTGTTTATGATTTGAAATAAATGTCATTGTGGTCTCTTTCCAATAATTGTCATGATTAGAAAGTCTGGTTGTGGAACTGGACTTTTTTTATTGACGTAAGCCTTCACGATTTCTGCTAGAGCATGTGAATGATAGTCTAACAAAAAACAAGTATAAGAAGATGAATCGATATCAATCTGACCGTATTCTTTTAAAATTTTTGATACAAGCAAGCGACAGTAGCTGATAAATTGGTCATAGAAGTTATTTTGCCCTTGAATATCAAAAAGTTGAATATAAAAGTCACGCTCTTGTTCGAAATAAAAAAATAATTCTTGTAATAGTTTTTGACCTGAAATGAAGTCCAAGTTATTGGTGATATACTCGGTTAAGTCATTTTCAAATATCCAGTCTAGCAGTTCATACTTGTCAAGAAAGTGATTATAAAAGGTCTGTCTACGAATGCCAGCTGATTCCATGATATCTACAATAGAGATTTTATCAAATTCTCTAGTAGCTAATAGGTCTCTAAATGCCTTGGCAATTCGTTTTTTTGTAATAAGTGATGATGCCATAGGAAGCCTTTCTTTTACTTACTTCATTTTACCAAAAAATGTTTTAAATGGGTTTAAAAGGGGACAAATAATAGAATCTGTCCCTTATCATCCAGCAATAAAAAATATATAATGAAAGCGAAAACAAAGATACATGCCGAAAGGAGTTTCTCATGAAAAAAATTATAAATGAACCGACACAAGTTGTTGATGAAATGTTGCAGGGATTGTCATTCATGCATGATGACTTGGTAGAACGCTTAGATGGTTTCGATGTCATCGTTAGAAAGGCAGAAAAGACAGGAAAAGTTGGTCTCATTTCAGGTGGAGGTTCAGGACATGAACCAAGTCATGCTGGATTTGTAGGAGATGGAATGTTGTCTGCTGCCATTTGTGGAGCAGTCTTCACTTCACCTACTCCGGACCAAATTTTAGAAGCCATTAAGGCGGCTGATGAAGGTGCTGGAGTTTTCATGGTCATCAAGAATTATTCTGGGGATATCATGAACTTTGAAATTGCACAAGAACTTGCTGAAATGGAAGGTATTGATGTAGCAAGTGTTGTAGTCGATGATGATATTGCGGTTGAAAATAGTCTCTATACCCAAGGTCGTCGAGGTGTCGCAGGTACTATATTAGTCCATAAAATTTTGGGAGATGCGGCTCGTTCTGGTAAATCATTAGTTGAAATGAAGGACTTGGCCGATAAACTTGTCTTAGAAATTAAAACAATTGGGCTAGCCTTGTCTGGAGCAACCGTTCCTGAGGTTGGGAAACCAGGTTTTGTTCTAGAAGAAGATGAATTTGAATATGGAGTTGGTATTCACGGTGAGCCAGGATATAAAAAAGAGAAAATGCAACCTTCAGCACAATTGGCCTCAGAATTGGTTGAAAAACTATCTGAAGGTTTCCAACTTAAGGCTGGTGAACGCTATGGCCTTCTCATCAATGGTTTAGGAAGTACTCCTCTTATGGAGCAATACGTATTTGCAAATGATGTGGCTAAATTACTCCATGAAAAAGGTGTTGACTTGGCATTTAAGAAAATTGGAAACTATATGACATCAATCGATATGGCTGGCTTGTCATTAACATTGATTCGATTGGCAGATGATGAGTGGTTGGATGCTCTAAATGCACCTGTTACTACCCCAGCTTGGTAAAACTCAAGGAGGAAATGTCGCATGAATGCTGAACAAACACTTGAATGGATGAAGCTTTTTAATGAAAAGATTCAAGAACAGAAAGATTACCTTAGTGAGCTAGACACCCCTATAGGAGATGGAGACCACGGTGGAAATATGGCGCGTGGCATGGCTGCAGTTATGGAAAACTTAGAAGGAAAGCAATTTGAGACCAGCAGTGATGTTTTTAAACTTGTCTCAATGCAACTACTGAGCAAGGTAGGCGGTGCTTCTGGTCCCTTGTATGGCTCTGCTTTTATGGGCATGGTCAAGGCTGATTCTAATTCGAAAATAGAGGAAATATTACAAAGCGGTTTGGATATGATTATCAAACGTGGGAAAGCAGAAGTTGGAGAAAAGACAATGGTTGACGTTTGGACTCCTGTTATTGCTGCCTTGTCTGCTGGCCAATTGACTCAAGAGGTTATTGATAAGGTAGTGAATGCTACCAAAGATTTACTTGCAACTAAAGGAAGGGCATCTTATGTAGGAGAACGTTCTCTTGGACATATTGATCCTGGATCATTTTCATCAGGATTACTCTTTACTGCTCTTTTAGAAACTGGGGTGGTTTAATGGGAAGTATTGGTCTTGTTATCGTTTCACATTCCAAACACATTGCACAAGGTGTCGTTGAACTGATTAGTGAAGTAGCTAAAGATGTTCCGATTACTTATGTAGGAGGAACCGAAGATGGAGGAATTGGAACGAGTTTTGATCAAGTAGATAGGGTTGTTTCCGAAAATCCAGCAGATACTTTATTAGCTTTTTTTGACCTAGGTTCTGCTAAAATGAACTTAGCAATGGTGGCTGATTTCAGTGATAAGAGTATCATCATCAACAGGGTTCCAATTGTAGAAGGTGCCTATACTGCAGCAGCTCTTCTGCAGGCTGGTGCAGAACTGTCAGTTATTCAAACACAGTTGGCGGAACTTGAAATCAATAAATAAGGAATTTTACTATAACTCTTTTTATAGGTGAGTTATTGATTATCTCTACTATCAAATTTTAAGTAAATAATTTCAAAATCAGAAAGGGATTGCTTCATGCAGTTCCTTTTTAATGTAAAAGGAGTGGAATCATAGCGTTTCTAAATTGTTAATACTCTTCGAAAATCAAATTCAAACCACGTCAACGTCGTCTTGCCGTACTCAAGTACAGCCTGCGGCTAGTTTCCTAGTTTGCTCTTTGATTTTCATTGAGTATAATAATTCAAAACTGATTGTGATGGGACTATTCTAGCTTTAGAATACTTTAAAAATTAAAATTTAAGGCAATCAATGGTTTAGAATAGTGCGAAAACATTTATTTTATAGTAACTCTAGGTCTAGAATTACATAGATATTTATGAAATTAGGGTGTTCGATAGATAGAATTGTTCTATTCTGAAAGATTTGAGCTGTCAATCTTCTAGAATAGTAGTTTGCCAATGAATTTTGTTGAAAGATTCCTTGTTTTATGATAGTCTAAAGTAAAAGAAAGCCCTACCATTATATTTGTATCTTTAATCTGACTTGGTTTAGGTCTAGAAGAGGGATAGATATTTTGGATCTCCAAATAATAATTATATTTTCACTTGCAAAAAATGTACTTCAACTTTAACTAATGTAAAAGAAGAAAAGATCATGAAACGTTTATGACTTGTTTGAAAGAGAATGTGAACTAAAAATAGATTTAGGAGTAGGTAGATGAGTAATCTAGAGTCAATTCGTAAAGCGCATATCATCGTGTGGGGTGCCTATCTATTTTTATCATTAAGGGCGCCGCTAATTAGTAGCACAGAGTATTTCTTGCTTATTTTTTTAGCATTTCTCTATTCAATAGTATCGTTACCTATATACTCTGTGAAGAATAAAATAGTGTCCATTTGTTTGGCGATAAACTCGATTCTGTTAATGAGTTTCCCGATTTTAATCAATAAATATTTCCCAGGAAACGTTTCTACTTATATCGTATTAATCAGTATTTTTATCCTGGAGTTCTTAATCTTTAATAAACTTGGTAAAGATTTTGATACTAGACTAGCTAGCGAGTATAGGAAAATTAGTCAGTTTAAAAGTAAGATGTCTCAATCTCTTTGGATAAAATATTTAGAGATTTCTAGTTTTATATTAACTATATTTCCATTTATTCTTCATGGTACAGTTGATAATCGTGTATTGACTCTTATCTTTTTGATAAAAATTTGTGTAGATACTACGATAAAGATTCTATTAAACAGAATTTTTAAGACAAGTAAGGTAATGAAAAGGAGGATATTTTCTCTTTTTGTACTAGATTTGATTGTCTATATATTTTTAGGTTATGTTTTAGTGATACAAAAAGACGAATATCTGTTTTCAATTCTACTAATTTTTTCTAATTTTTCACTTCCCTTTATTAGAGAAAAAGAGTATGAGTTATTTAAAAATAAGAAGTAATATAAATTGAAAATATACAAGGGATTCTTCTTTTTAAAACACAATATCGAAGCAATTGTTTGTCTTAAAAAGCTGATTATTTGGATGAATATCGTCTTTTTACTTTTAATCATAGCAATAATGATTTATGCAAAATTAAAAAAAGATAAGGGTACTGTAAAATTATGATGCGTAAACTAATTATTTTCTTACTAATGCTCTCTTTTTTAGGCTTGTGGTTAGAGTTGCATGTCTTAGTGAATAACTTGCCATTGAATTTGGAAATTCCCCTTGATTTTGTTATCAGTATGGGTCTTACTTTCTGTAGCTTGATTTTCTCAAAAATAGTTTTAGACCTAGTATATACATTGAAAGATTTATACAAGAAAAGAGGCCTTATTACGATTTTTCCCTTTATTTTTATAAAAAGGAAAAAAGTTAATGTGAGATTCTCGCCCTATTTTTCATTTCATCGTAAAAGTTTGTTGCCTGATGATTTGAAATCTAGAATTATATGGAGTTTTATTCTTGAAATAGTCATTATAGCAGCCTTTGTTTTTAAAATGCCTATTGTTCTAATTGTGCTTATAACAATATTTTTTTGGACTATAATGGATATCAACCATCTCATTTTTAATAAGACGGAATTTCTTTTCAATCAAAATAAATGGCAAAAAGAAGATTCGTTTGACAGGTATTTGACCAATACGTTAAAGGATAAAATACAAAAATCAGAGCTAACTTATTCTGATCTAATGTCTCTTCAGCTGTATGATGCGATTAACCAATCTACCTTTTTAACGGAGAGTGAACTCTTTGAAGAGATATTTAAAAAAATCGAATATTCTCAGAACACCCTTCTGTGTACAGGTTTTGTCGAGTTACTACTGTATGAGATTTCTATTAGTAACAATAACAACTGGCCAGAAAAGGTTGATCAAATTAGAATGCAACTTATTAGAATCAATCAATTAGATTTTTTCTATTATACAAGTTGCTTAAGGCAAAATTTTGATTTCTGTATGAATAGAAAATATGCCAAGATGAAATCACGAAGAATATTGATTAGTAATAAGAAGATAATCTAGATTCATCCTGTTCGTACAACAAATGAAATAATTTCAACTAATTAGGTTTGCAAATCTGTTCATCTATAGAATATGATTATGCAAAAAAGTATCTTATCTAGGTAATGAAGAGATGTGTCTCTTAATGAAGTATCATCTCTACACAAGGGATTGCTTTCTTTTTGGAGAAACGTTGCACTGAATGGAGCACTTACTTATTTTATGAGGATAGAAGATGATTCGACTAAGTGATAAAGTTAGACTAATATTTGCTCTTTTAGGAGTAAGTTCCATATTGGTTAGTATGTATCTTATACCTTTTATTAAAACTGAGAATAAATTTTGGGAAATACTTTTATTTATATTAGGTGTATTGCTAATTGGAATTGCGTTACTAAATCCCCCAAAAAATTAAATTTTAGAATAGTATTAGTGAGTAGGTAATCATTTATTGATTGGATTTTTTAATGCTATTGATGAATGGAATGGGATGGAAAAAGTGACAATAAATTAAGAACAGGATGATAGTATTATGATGCTTATTTTAATTTTGATGTTTGTGGTGTTTCTGTATTATGTAATTACAGAGTATTTTCAGAATAGTTATATTGACTGTATACTATTTCTAACATTGCTGATTTCTCATTTGATATGGGATTACTATTTTTTACCCATTGAAGTCTTAGTAGCATTAAGTGGAGTAAATTTGCTGTCAAGATTTTTCAAAAAAAGAGAAGTCAATAGAGTTGTTAGCGGATTATAAAGACGAAAGGTAAAATTGGGATATTTAAAATGAAACATTTTTTTTTGCAGGATTTGGTGAAATAAACTTTATAAATTATCTATTGTATATATGTGTAGGACTAGCCCCTCTTTTTCATATCTATGTCATAGGTTCGGAAATGAGTTTTGTGAAAATAGTATTATCTATTTTGGGAGTCATATTTGTATGTATTTTAACCATTGCTCGAATTTATAGAAGATTTTTCTATAATAAAAATAAACTTGACTAGAATAGTATGGATTAGTTAATCAATTGGAACTACTATTCTTTGTGATACTATACTACTTTTAAGTTTTTACATTAAACAGCCTAATGATGTGAAAGTTGTTTATCTTAGAAAGGAAAATCTCAAATTGTCCTACAAATTTCTACTTTTCGACCTCGACCACACCTTGCTTGATTTTGATGCTTCTGAGGATGTGGCTCTGACGCAACTTCTAAAAGAAGAAGGAGTTGCGGATATCCAAGCCTACAAAGACTATTACGTTCCTATGAACAAGGCTCTCTGGAAGGATTTGGAGCAAAAGAAAATCAGCAAACAAGAGCTGGTTAACACGCGCTTTTCTCGTTTATTTGCTCACTTTGGACAGGAAAAAGATGGTAGTTTTCTAGCCCAGCGTTACCAATTTTACCTCGCCCAGCAGGGACAAACTTTTTCAGGCGCGCATGAACTCTTAGACAGCCTTATCGAGCGAGATTATGAGCTGTATGCTGCGACAAATGGAATTACTGCCATTCAGACAGGGCGTTTGGCTCAATCTGGTCTAGCGCCTTATTTCAATCAAGTCTTTATCTCAGAACAGTTGCAAACACAAAAGCCTGATGCTCTTTTCTATGAAAAAATCGGTCAGCAGATTGCTGGCTTTAGCAAAGAAGAGACGCTGATGATTGGAGATTCTCTAACTGCTGATATTCAAGGTGGCAATAATGCTGGGATTGACACTATCTGGTACAACCCTCATCACCTCGAAAATCACACACAAGCCCAGCCAACTTACGAAGTCCATGCTTATCAAGAATTGCTGGATTGTTTAGATAAACTGTAAAAAGTGGTTTCCATAGCCACTTTTTGCTATAATAGAGGCAGTAAAAACGAAGGAGTCGGCTATGCAACACTCGTCTTGGCATGCTTTGATTAAGGAGCAATTACCTGAGGGTTATTTCGGGAAAATCAATCAGTTTATGGAGCAGGTTTATGGTCAAGGGACTGTTTATCCGCCAAAGGAAAAGGTTTTTCAAGCTCTCTTGACAACACCGCTTGAAGACGTTAAGGTGGTGATTCTAGGGCAAGACCCCTATCACGGACCAGGTCAAGCGCAGGGCTTGAGTTTTTCTGTACCTGACTCTATCCCAGCTCCACCATCCTTGCAAAATATCTTGAAGGAATTGTCAGACGATATCGGCGTTAAGAAATCTCATGATTTGACGTCTTGGGCTGAGCAAGGAGTCTTACTTCTCAATGCTTGCTTGACGGTTCCTGCTGGACAGGCCAATGGTCATGCTGGTCAGATATGGGAGCCTTTTACTGATGCTGTGATTCAGGTGGTCAATCATCTAGATAGACCAGTCGTTTTTGTACTCTGGGGAGCTTATGCACGCAAGAAGAAGGCCTTGGTTACCAATCCTCATCACTTGGTTATCGAATCAGCCCATCCCAGTCCTTTGTCAGTTTACAGAGGATTTTGGGGTTCCAAGCCTTTTTCCAAGGCCAATGCATTCTTAACAGAGACAAGACAAGAGCCAATCGATTGGCTTAGAATAAGGAGAGAATATGCCTCAGTTAGCGACGATTTGCTACATTGATAACGGGAAAGAACTGCTCATGCTCCACCGTAATAAGAAACCAAATGATGTCCATGAAGGGAAATGGATTGGTGTGGGTGGTAAGCTAGAGCGAGGAGAGACGCCTCAGGAATGCGCAGCTCGTGAAATCCTCGAAGAAACAGGACTCAAAGCCAAGCCAGTTCTAAAAGGTGTCATCACTTTTCCTGAATTTACACCAGATTTAGACTGGTATACCTATGTTTTTAAGGTGACAGAGTTTGAGGGTGACTTGATTGACTGTAATGAGGGAACGCTAGAATGGGTTCCCTATGATGAGGTTTTGAGTAAGCCAACTTGGGAAGGTGACCATACCTTTGTTAAGTGGCTTTTAGAGGATAAACCCTTCTTTTCAGCCAAGTTTGTTTATGATGGGGATAAATTGTTGGATACCCAAGTTGATTTCTATGAATAGAGGAGAAAGCAGATGCTACTAATCAAAAATGGTCGTGTAATGGATCCTAAGACTGGTTTGGATCAAGTGTGTGATGTTTTGATTGAAGAGGGAAAGATTATCAAAATTGCACCTGAGATTAAAGAAGAAGGGGCCCAAATCATTGATGCTACTGGTCTTGTGGTTGCTCCTGGCTTGATTGATATCCATGTTCATTTCCGTGAACCTGGTCAGACCCACAAGGAAGACATCCACACAGGTTCCCTTGCAGCCGCTGCAGGTGGTTTTACAACGGTTGTTATGATGGCTAATACCAGTCCAACTATCTCGGATGTAGAGACTTTAAAAGAAGTTCTGGATTCAGCTGCTAAGGAAAAGATTAATGTTAAGACGGTTGCGACCATTACTAAAAACTTTAATGGGCAAGATTTGACTGACTTTAAGGCGCTTTTAGCAGCTGGTGCGGTTGGTTTCTCAGACGACGGTATCCCACTTGAAAGTAGTAAAGTTGTCAAGGAAGCCATGGAAGAAGCCAAAAAGCTTAATACTTTTATTAGTCTTCATGAGGAAGATCCAGGTTTGAACGGTATTCTTGGGTTTAATGAAAATATTGCTAAAGAGCATTTCCATATCTGCGGTGCGACTGGGGTGGCTGAATACGCTATGATGGCGCGTGATGTCATGATTGCCTATGCAACTAAGGCCCATGTTCACATCCAGCACTTGTCAAAGGAAGAAAGTGTTAAAGTAGTGGAGTTTGCCCAAGGGCTAGGTGCGCAAGTCACAGCAGAAGTAGCGCCACAGCATTTCTCCAAGACCGAAGCACTCCTATTGACACAAGGTAGCAATGCTAAGATGAATCCGCCGCTTCGTTTGGAATCAGACCGTCGTGCCGTTATCGAAGGCCTCAAATCAGGCGTCATCACAGTTATCGCAACTGACCACGCGCCTCACCATGCGGATGAGAAAAACGTCGAGGATATTACCAAAGCACCATCTGGCATGACTGGCTTAGAAACATCTCTTTCCCTCGGATTGACTTATTTGGTGGAAGCTGGGGAGTTGAGCTTGATGGAATTACTCGGAAAGATGACATACAACCCAGCCAAGCTTTATAACTTTGAAGCAGGTTACTTGGCTGAGAATGGTCCAGCAGATATCACTATTTTTGACGCTAAGGCTGACCGCCTTGTGGACTCCCATTTTGCTTCCAAAGCAACTAATTCACCATTTATCGGTGAAGCCTTAAAAGGGCAGGTTAAATACACCATCTGTAAGGGACAAATCGTCTATCAAAACTAGGTGGGAGTCTGCTCTGTAAACAAAAAGAATAGAGAGCCTATATGTACCAGACTCATCATTTTAAAGACAAATTTATCTTATTTTTAAAGATATTTTTCCCTATCCTGATTTATCAATTTGCCAATTATTCTGCCTCCTTTGTTGATACGACTATGACTGGCCAATACAATACCATGGACTTGGCTGGTGTGTCTATGGCAACCAGTATCTGGAGTCCTTTCTTTACATTCCTAACAGGAATTGTGTCAGCCTTGGTGCCTATCATTGGTCACCATCTTGGTCGAGGCAAAAAGGAAGAAGTGGCGTCTGATTTTTATCAGTTCATTTATCTGGCCTTGGGTCTATCTGTGGTCTTGCTGGGGATGGTAATTTTCCTGGCACCACTAATCTTGAATCATCTTGGACTAGAAGCACCAGTGGCGGCAGTAGCAGTTCGTTATCTTTGGTTTTTATCTATCGGCATTATCCCCCTGTTGCTCTTTAGTGTCATTCGCTCTTTGCTGGATTCGCTGGGGTTGACCAAGCTGTCCATGTATCTCATGCTTTTGTTGCTTCCCTTGAACAGTGGATTTAACTACCTCTTGATTTTCGGAGCCTTTGGTGTTCCAGAACTGGGAGGTGCTGGCTCTGGTTTAGGTACGTCTTTGGCCTACTGGGTCTTACTGGGTATTTCTGTTCTGGTTTTATTTAAACAGGAGAAGCTCAAAGCCCTACATCTTGAGAAACGAATTCCACTTAATATGGATAAAATCAAGGAAGGAGTTCGATTGGGTCTGCCTATTGGGGGGACTGTCTTCGCGGAAGTAGCTATCTTTTCCGTGGTTGGTTTGATTATGGCTAAGTTCTCATCCTTGATTATCGCTAGTCACCAGTCAGCTATGAACTTTTCAACTCTCATGTACGCCTTTCCTATGAGTATCTCATCGGCTATGGCTATTGTCGTTTCCTATGAAGTGGGAGCCAAGCGATTTGATGATGCGAAAACCTATATTGGTCTAGGAAGATGGACAGCCCTTATTTTTGCAGGCTTCACCTTATCTTTCCTTTACATTTTTAGAGGAAATGTGGCCAGTCTTTATGGTAACGATCCAGAATTTATCGATTTGACAGCGCGCTTTTTGACTTATAGTCTTTTCTTCCAGCTAGCAGATACCTTTGCGGCACCGCTTCAGGGAATTTTGCGGGGTTATAAGGATACAGTGATTCCTTTTTACCTTGGTTTGGTTGGTTATTGGGGAGTAGCAATCCCAGTTGCTATGGCATTTGATTCCCTAACAGATTTAGGAGCTTATTCTTACTGGATCGGATTGATTATTAGTCTAATTGTGAGCGGGGTGCTCTACCGTTGGCGTTTAATTGTGATTATGAAGAGATTTGAATCTTTAGCAAAATCTAAAAGATAAAAAAGTTTGTGAAAAAAATATTCTTAATAAGAAAATCCCTTGTTCTCATTGGATTTTCTTTTTTATTTTGTGAAATTTCTTTTAGAAAAACTTTGACAGTATTTGTCAAAAACGGTAAAATAGTAAGGTAAGAAGAAAGTTAGAAAGGCAAGAAGATGTCAACTTTAGATAAAAATCTTTTGCTAGAAATGTTCCGTAAAATGGAAGAAATCCGTCGTATGGACTTAAAAATTGCGCAATTAGTAAAGAAAGGGAAAGTGCCAGGAATGACGCACTTTTCTGTTGGAGAAGAGGCAGCTAACGTGGGTGCTATGTTAGCTCTCAACCCAGATGATCTGATCACATCAAACCACCGTGGTCACGGACAAGCTATTGCCAAAGGAATTGACCTCAACGGAATGATGGCTGAAATCCTTGGTAAATACACTGGAACCTGTAAAGGTAAAGGTGGTTCTATGCATATCGCCGACCTTGATGCTGGTAACCTTGGTGCCAATGGTATCGTAGGTGGTGGTATGGGAATCGCTGTTGGTGCAGCCCTTAGTCAGCAAATGCAAAATACTGGAAAAATCGTTGTCTGCTTCTTTGGTGATGGTGCGACCAACGAAGGTGTTTTCCATGAAGCAGTAAATATGGCTTCTATCTGGAACCTGCCAGTCATTTTCTATTGCATTAACAACGGTTATGGAATCTCTGCGGATATCAAGAAAATGACCAACGTAGAACATATCCATCAACGTAGCGCTGCTTATGGAATTCCTGGAATGTTCATCGAAGATGGAAACAATGTCATCGACGTTTATGAAGGATTTAAGAAAGCTGTAGATCATGTTCGTGGTGGCAATGGGCCTGTCTTGATTGAAAGTGTTACTTATCGCTGGCTTGGTCACTCATCATCTGACCCTGGTAAATATCGTACACGTGAAGAAGTGGAACTGTGGAAACAAAAAGACCCAATTGAAAATCTTCGCAAGCATCTTATTGAAAATAACATTGCAAGTGCTACAGAATTGGAAGAAATTCAAGCGCAAGTCAAGGAAGCAGTAGAAGCTTCTGTTAAATTTGCGGAAGAAAGTCCATTCCCACCGCTTGAATCAGCATTTGAAGATATTTACGCAGACTAAGGAGAAAGAGATAAAATGGAAACAAAAACAATGTCCTTCCGTGACACCATTATCCTTGCTATGTCTGAGGAAATGCGTCGCGATGAAAATGTGTTCTTGATGGGAGAAGATGTCGGTGTCTTTGGAGGAGACTTCGGTACTTCTGTCGGAATGCTTGAAGAATTTGGCCCAGAACGTGTTCGTGACTGTCCGATTTCTGAAGCTGCCATCTCTGGAGCAGCAGCAGGAGCAGCCATGACAGGACTTCGTCCAATCGTTGATATGACCTTCATGGACTTCTCGGTTATTGCCATGGACAATATCGTCAACCAAGCTGCTAAAACTCGTTACATGTTTGGTGGTAAAGGTCAGGTTCCAATGACTGTTCGATGCGCAGCTGGTAATGGGGTAGGTTCTGCCGCTCAGCACTCACAATCTCTAGAGTCTTGGTTCACTCATATTCCTGGTCTTAAGGTTGTGGCACCAGGTACGCCTGCGGACATGAAAGGACTGCTCAAGTCTTCTATCCGTGATAACAACCCTGTTATCATTCTTGAGTACAAGTCAGAATTTAACCAAAAAGGGGAAGTGCCAGTTGATCCAGACTACACGATTCCACTTGGAGTTGGGGAAATCAAACGTGAAGGTACAGATGTAACAGTTGTTACTTATGGAAAAATGCTCCGTCGTGTGGTTCAAGCTGCTGAAGAATTAGCAGAAGAAGGAATTTCTGTTGAGATTGTTGACCCACGTACCCTTGTTCCGCTTGATAAGGATATCATCATAAACTCAGTTAAGAAGACTGGTAAGGTTGTTCTGGTTAACGACGCCCATAAAACAAGTGGCTATATCGGAGAGATTTCAGCAATTATTTCAGAGTCAGAAGCATTTGACTACCTAGATGCACCAATCCGTCGTTGCGCAGGAGAAGATGTGCCAATGCCTTATGCGCAAAACCTAGAAAATGCAATGATTCCAACAGTTGAAAGCATCAAAGATGCCATCCGAAAAACTTATAACAAAGAATAGTATTGCATAAGATAAATTATGTAAACATCGCATCCTATCACAAGAAGAGTTGGTTCGATAATAACCGATGAAAGATTTAGTCAGTCTACTAGGTTGACCGCTTGATAGCGGCAACCGTAGTAATTTGAGATACGTGTTGTATCCAAGTGATTTAAAGAGTTGCGACATGAGAGAGTCGAATCGATAATATTCGACGAATGAATTAGTCAGTCTACTAGGTTGACCGCCTAATAGCGGCAACCGTAGCAACTTGAGATACGTGTTGTATCCAAGTTGCTTGTAGAGTTGAACACGGGCTAAAAGATCGGAAAAAGATAAATCTCCTTGGCTTCATCGAAGTCTGCGTTGATTTCCTATTTTTCAGTCGCTTTTGACGCCCTTAGTATCATGTAATTGAATTCGGACGGAGGTCTGCGAAAAAAAGATAGATTTCCTTGTGTTCATCGAACACATCGTCAATCTCCTATTTTTTCATTGCCCTCTTCGTCCTTAATATCTTAGTATAGAATTGGAGAGGTCATGGCTGATGACAAGCTAAGAGCGACTCCTGCAGCTAGAAAGTTAGCGGATGATTTAGGGATCAACCTTTACGACGTTTCTGGCTCAGGTGCAAACGGTCGTGTCCACAAAGAAGACGTGGAAACTTATAAAGACACAAACGTGGTTCGCATTTCGCCACTTGCAAAACGAATTGCCCTCGAACATAATATTGCTTGGCAGGAAATCCAAGGAACGGGTCATCGTGGTAAGATTATGAAGAAGGACGTTTTGGCCTTGCTTCCTGAAAATATCGAAAACGATACCATCAAGTCTCCTGCTCAGATCGAAAAAATGGAAGAAGTTCCTGATAATGTAACACCATACGGTGAAATTGAGCGTATTCCAATGACACCAATGCGTAAGGTTATTGCCCAACGTATGGTTGAATCTTACCTAACTGCACCAACCTTCACGCTCAACTATGAAGTTGATATGACTGAAATGTTGGCACTTCGTAAGAAGGTTCTGGAGCCAATCATGGAAGCAACTGGGAAGAAGACTACTGTAACAGACCTTCTTTCACTTGCAGTTGTTAAAACTCTTATGAAACACCCTTACATCAACGCTTCATTGACAGAAGATGGCAAGACAATTATTACTCATAATTACGTCAACCTTGCCATGGCAGTTGGTATGGATAATGGATTGATGACACCTGTTGTTTACAATGCGGAGAAGATGAGCCTTTCAGATTTGGTTGTAGCCTTCAAAGACGTCATTGGCCGTACCTTGGATGGTAAATTAGCTCCAAGCGAACTGCAAAATTCAACATTTACTATCAGTAATTTGGGAATGTTTGGCGTTCAGTCCTTTGGTCCTATCATTAACCAACCAAACTCAGCTATCCTTGGTGTGAGTTCGACAATTGAGAAGCCAGTTGTCGTCAATGGTGAGATTGTGATTCGCCCAATCATGAGTCTAGGATTAACCATTGACCACCGTGTTGTGGATGGTATGGCTGGTGCTAAGTTTATGAAAGACTTGAAAGCCTTGATTGAAAATCCAATCTCAATGTTGATTTAAGAGCAAGAGTATTCATTTTTAAGATATAGATAAAGGAAGGAAGACATGGCCTTAGAAGTAATTATGCCAAAAGCCGGCGTGGATATGACAGAAGGACAAATCGTCCAATGGAATAAAAAAGTCGGAGAATTTGTAAAAGAAGGAGAAATCCTTTTGGAAATCATGACTGACAAAGTCAGCATGGAATTGGAAGCCGAAGAAGATGGTTACTTGATTGCTATCCTTAAAGGAGATGGTGAAACTGTTCCAGTAACGGAAGTTATCGGTTACCTTGGAGAAGAAGGGGAAAACATCCCAACAGCTGGATCAGCAGTGCCAGAAGCTAGCCCAGTACCTGCAGCAAGTGCTTCAAATGATGATGGTAAGAGCGATGATGCCTTTGATATTGTTGTGATTGGTGGAGGTCCTGCTGGTTATGTTGCAGCCATTAAAGCCGCCCAACTCGGCGGTAAGGTTGCCCTTGTTGAGAAATCTGAACTTGGTGGAACCTGCTTGAACCGTGGCTGTATCCCAACTAAGACCTATCTTCACAACGCTGAAATTATCGAAAACATCGGTCATGCTGCAAATCGTGGTATCGTGATTGAAAATCCTAACTTCACTGTTGATATGGAAAAACTTTTAGAAACTAAGTCTAAAGTTGTAAATACTCTTGTTGGTGGTGTTGCAGGACTTCTTCGTAGCTATGGAGTTACTGTTCATAAAGGAATTGGAACCATCACTAAAGACAAGAATGTCTTGGTAAATGGTTCAGAATTGCTTGAAACTAAGAAGATTATCCTTGCTGGTGGTTCAAAAGTCAGCAAGATTAACGTTCCTGGTATGGAATCATCACTTGTCATGACAAGTGACGACATTCTTGAAATTAACGAAGTTCCAGAAAGCCTTGTTATCATCGGTGGTGGAGTTGTCGGTATTGAACTCGGTCAAGCCTTCATGACATTTGGTTCTAAGGTAACTGTTATTGAAATGATGGACCGTATCGTGCCAGCTATGGATGCTGAAGTTTCTAAGAATCTTCGCTTGATTCTTGAACGAAAAGGTATGACTATCTTGACTGGTACTAAACTGCAAGAAATCATCGAAGAAGATGGTAAACTTCGTATCAAGATTGAAGGAAAAGACGATATTATCGCAAGCAAAGCTCTTCTTTCAATCGGTCGTGTACCAGACCTCGAAGGAATTGGTGAAGTAGAGTTCGAGTTAGACCGTGGTCGTATCAAGGTTAACGAGTACATGGAAACTTCTGTTCCTGGTATTTATGCACCAGGTGACATCAATGGTACCAAGATGTTGGCTCACGCAGCCTTCCGTATGGGTGAAGTAGCCGCTGAAAATGCCCTTAAAGGAAATCACCATGTTGCTAAATTGAACTTGACTCCTGCAGCTATTTACACACTTCCTGAAGTAGCAGCAGTTGGTTTAACAGAAGAACAAGCTCGTGAGAAATATGATGTCCAAATTGGTAAATTCAACTTTGCTGCTAATGGTCGTGCCATTGCATCAGATGCTGCTCAAGGATTTGTTAAAGTCATTGCAGACAAGAAATATGGTGAAATCCTCGGTGTTCACATCATTGGCCCTGCAGCTGCAGAGTTGATCAATGAAGCGTCAAGCATCATCGAAATGGAAATCACTGTAGAAGAAATGTTGAAGACTATCCACGGACACCCAACCTATTCTGAAGTGATGTATGAAGCATTTGCGGATGTTCTAGGAATGGCCATCCACTCACCTAAGAAAAAATAAAAGAAAGATAGATTAGACTGGAAAGATGTTTTCCAGTCTCTATCGTATAAAGGGATATCATGAAATATATTATCAATCATTCAAACGACACTGCCTTTAATATCGCCTTGGAAGAATATGCCTTTAAACACCTTTTGGATGAGGATCAAATCTTCCTGCTTTGGATTAACAAACCATCTATCATTGTTGGTCGTCACCAGAACACTATCGAAGAAATCAACCGGGATTATGTTCGCGAAAATGGCATTGAGGTGGTCCGCCGTATCAGCGGTGGTGGAGCTGTTTACCACGATTTAAATAACCTAAACTACACGATCATCTCAAAAGAAGATGAAAACAAGGCTTTTGACTTTAAGAGCTTCTCAACGCCAGTTATCAATACACTAGCTCAACTTGGGGTTAAAGCTGAGTTCACAGGCCGTAATGACTTAGAAATCGACGGTAAGAAATTCTGTGGTAATGCCCAAGCCTATATCAATGGTCGTATCATGCATCATGGTTGCTTGCTCTTTGACGTTGATTTGTCAGTCCTTGCTAACGCCCTCAAGGTTTCAAAGGATAAATTTGAATCAAAAGGTGTGAAATCCGTCCGTGCTCGCGTAACCAATATTATCAATGAATTACCAGAAAAAATCACTGTCGAAGAATTCCGTGATTTACTATTGGAATACATGAAAAAAGAGTACCCTGAAATGACAGAATACGTTTTTTCTGAGGAAGAATTGGCTGAAATCAATCGTATCAAGGACACCAAGTTTGGAACTTGGGACTGGAACTACGGTAAATCACCTGAATTTAACGTCCGTCGTGGAACCAAATTCACTAGTGGTAAGGTGGAAGTATTTGCTAATGTTCTCGAATCAAAAATCCAAGACATCAAGATTTATGGTGACTTCTTTGGTATCGAAGACGTTGCTGCAGTAGAAGATGTCCTTCGTGGAGTGAAATACGAACGCGAAGATGTCCTTAAAGCACTAGAAACAATTGATATTACACGCTACTTCGCTGGTATTAGTCGTGAAGAAATCGCTGAAGCAGTTGTAGAGTAAAGAAAAGCCATTTGTTAGTCATTGTGGGGGTGAAGAAAAGATATCCTCTGGATAGGACAAATCTTGAAGTCTGCTGAAAGAAAATCAAAAAGAACTCGCTTCCAATCCTTAATAAAAAACTAGGTAGGGTTGAATATAGAGATAAGAAAGTTAGTAATAGATTGAATGTAAGGTGACATAGGCGCGAGTTGCTTTTTGATTTCTATATAGTGTAAATACCACCAAAAGACTATTATCTCTTATAGTTGAACTATACCTCAAAAGTCATAGAGCCGTTTTTGTGAGGTTCTACAGAAGATTTGGAATAAGCAAAAAGCTTTAAATCAATAGTCTAAACTGTTTGATTTAAAGCTTTTTTTACTTTTAATAAGATTTTCCCAGCTTCATATACAAACTAATACTCAATGAAAATCAAAGAGCAAACTAGGAAACTAGTCACAGGCTGCTCAAAACACTGTTTTGAGGTTGTGGATAGAACTGACAGAGTCAGTATCGTATACCTACGGCAAGGCGACGTTGACGTGGTTTGAAGAGATTTTAGAAGAGTATAAAATCATGTTTTTGAACTCATGTTTCTAATCTACTTTTTGTTGCTGAGAGAAAACAGTTTTTGAAAAATGGTGGATGCTGATAACAACTGATAACCAGCAAATAACATAAGCAGTACCTGTAAATTCTGTACCGATAAAGTATGTTTTTTCAACTAAGAGCTGACCGATGAATGGAGAGAGCAGATAGAGAAGTCCGATGAGTATATGTTCTTTATGTTTCATAAAGCGCACCTTCTTTCCTTATAGGTTGAACGACTTGCAAGTGTTAAATTAAATAGTGTTTCATCGAAGTAAGCTTACTAGAGTAATAGTTTCCGCTTCCTCCTTTCCAAAGTAAGCTCTTTCACACTTATATTTTACAATTTTAAAAATAGGAAATCAAATTATTTTCTAAGTAATTTTGCTTACATTTCCCCCAATCTTACAAAAATGTAAGATTAAAGTCTCTTTTGTAAGGTTAGGTTATGGCAAGCAGTCTTTTTTTGATGTAAACTAGACTCATAAAGAACAAAGGAGTAACATCATGAAACAAATCTTACATAAGAAAACTAGAAAACCAAGTCACAAAGAAATCGAGCGTGTTCAGCTGGGATGCGCTATGATGCAAGCAACATTTCATTTGATGGGATATTAAGAAAGGAGATTCTCATGACACTTTTAGATGTAAAACACGTTCAAAAAATTTATAAAACTCGTTTTCAGGGCAACCAAGTAGAAGCCCTCAAGGATATTCACTTTACCGTAGAAAAGGGTGATTACGTTGCCATTATGGGTGAGTCTGGTTCTGGTAAATCCACTCTTCTCAATATCCTAGCTATGCTAGATAAACCAAGTCGTGGGCAGGTTTACTTAAATGGAACTGACACAGCAACCATTAAAAATTCACAAGCTTCTAGTTTCCGTCGTGAAAAGCTGGGCTTTGTCTTCCAAGATTTTAACTTGCTAGATACTCTGTCTGTTAAAGACAATATCCTGCTTCCACTTGTCTTGTCAAGAAGACCTATTACGGAGATGATGAAGAAATTGGTGGTGACAGCTGAGAATCTAGGCATCAACCAATTGCAAGAGAAGTACCCTTACGAGATTTCTGGTGGGCAGAAACAGCGTGTAGCAGTAGCACGCGCCATCATCACAGAACCTGAAATTCTCCTTGCGGATGAGCCAACAGGAGCTCTTGACTCCAAGTCCTCTGCAGCCTTACTTGATGTCTTTGATGAAATCAATGAGCGCGGTCAAACCATTCTCATGGTAACTCACTCAACAGCAGCAGCTAGCAGAGCTAAACGTGTACTCTTTATCAAAGATGGCATTCTTTACAACCAAATCTACCGTGGAGAGAAGACAGAGCGTCAGATGTTCCAAGAAATCTCTGATACCTTGACTGTCATGGCAAGCGAGGTGAATTAGTATGTTTCGATTAACCAATAAGTTAGCGGTATCGAACTTGATTAAAAACCGCAAACTCTACTATCCTTTTGCGCTGGCTGTCCTCTTGGCAGTCACAGTCACCTATCTCTTTTATTCCCTAACCTTTAATCCCAAGATTTCGGAAATCCGTGGAGGTGAAACGATTCAAGCTACTCTAGGATTTGGTATGTTTGTCGTCACCCTTGCGTCAGCCATTATCGTCCTCTATGCCAATAGTTTTGTCATGAAGAACCGTTCCAAGGAACTAGGAATTTATGGCATGTTGGGCTTGGAGAAGCGACATCTGATCAGTATGACCTTTAAGGAGTTGGTGCTTTTTGGAATTCTAACTGTTGGAGCGGGTATCGGTATTGGAGCCTTGTTTGACAAGTTAATTTTCGCTTTCTTGCTCAAACTGATGAAATTAAAGGTAGAACTAGTCGCTACCTTCCAGATGAAAGTTGTCATTACAGTACTTGTTGTCTTCGGTTTGATTTTTCTAGGTCTCATGTTCCTGAATGCTCTTCGAATCGCCCGTATGAATGCCCTCCAGCTCTCACGTGAGAAAGCTAGCGGTGAGAGAAAAGGTCGTTTCCTATCCCTCCAAACTATTCTTGGTGCGATTAGTTTAGGTGGTGGATATTATCTTGCAGTTACTGTAAAAGATCCCCTTACAGCCTTAACAACCTTCTTCTTAGCTGTTTTGCTGGTTATCTTTGGTACTTATCTCTTGTTCAATGCAGGAATTACCGTTTTCCTCCAAATCTTGAAGAAAAATAAGAAATACTATTACCAACCAAATAACCTTATCTCAGTGTCTAATTTGATTTTCCGTATGAAGAAAAATGCGGTTGGACTAGCAACTATCGCTATTTTATCAACAATGGTTTTGGTAACCATGTCAGCAGCTACTAGTATTTTCAATGCCTCAGAAAGCTTTAAAAAAGTTCTAAATCCGCATGATTTTGGGATTACTGGACAAAATGTTGAAAAAGAAGATTTGGACAAACTCTTGAGCCAGTTTGCAAGTGACAAAGGTTATAATATCAAAGAAAAAGAAGTTCTTCGTTACGCTTACTTTGGTGTTGCAAACCAAGAAGGTAGCAAGTTAACCATATTTGAAAAAGGACAAAACCGTGTCCAAGTCAAAACAGTTTTTATGGTATTTGACCAAAAAGATTATGAAAATATGACTGGTCAAAAAATTTCTCTATCAGGAAATGAGGTTGGACTCTTTGCCAAGAATGAGGGAGTTAAAGAACAGAAAGTTCTAACTCTAAATGATCATCAATTTTCTGTAAAAGAAGAATTTAATACAGATTTTATTGTGAACCATGTCCCAAATCAGTTTAATATTTTGACTTCTGATTACAATTACCTTGTTGTACCTAATTTACAAGCCTTTTTGGACCAATTCCCAGATTCGGATATCTATAATCAGTTTTACGGTGGTATGAATGTAAATATCAGTGAAGAAGAACAACTCAAGGTAGCTGAAGAATATGAAAACTACCTTAATCAGTTTAATGCTCAATTAAACACTGAAGGTAGCTATGTGTATGGTAGCAATCTAGCAGATGCTAGTGCTCAAATGAGTGCCCTCTTTGGTGGTGTCTTCTTTATTGGTATTTTCCTATCCATTATCTTTATGGTCGGAACCGTTCTGGTCATCTACTACAAACAAATTTCTGAAGGCTACGAAGACCGTGAACGCTTTATTATCTTGCAGAAAGTCGGTTTAGATCAAAAGCAAATCAAGCAAACCATCAACAAACAGGTTTTAACTGTTTTCTTCCTTCCTTTGCTCTTTGCCTTCATACATCTCGCCTTTGCCTACCATATGCTTAGTCTGATTTTAAAAGTGATCGGTGTAATAGATACGACTATGATGTTGACTGTAACCTTGTCTATCTGCGCTATCTTCCTCATCGCCTATGTGCTTATTTTCATGATTACTTCAAGAAGTTATCGCAAGATTGTGCAAATGTAAAAAAGATACCTCGACTTCAAAATCGAGGTATTTCTTGTATTCTAAATGCTGAAAAGTTGACCGAGTAAGAAGGTAACTCCCATGGTCAAGAGACCAATAGCTAGGTTTCGAATCATAGCTGTTTTGGTTGGGGCTTTTCCAAGTTTGGCACTTGTGTAGCCAGTGAGAAGAAGGGCCACACCGACGATAAGGACAGTAGCAGGGATGCGGTAGTCACTTGGGAAAATGGTCACTGAGAGCATTGGAGGCAAACTTCCAAGGAAAAAGGCAACAAAGCTAGAAATGGCAGCGTGCCAAGGATTGGTAAATTCTTCATACTCTATCCCATATTTTTCCTCGACCAGAGCCTTGAGTGGATTTTTAAGAAAGGCCTTGTTGGTCAAGAGTTGGGCAGAGGTTTCGCATTCTCCGTTTTGGATATAGGCAGCATAGAGGGATTTTTTGGCTAACTCTATATCTTGGTCTAGCAAGACTTGCTCACGCGCAACAGCTGCTTCCTCAGTATCTTTTTGAGTTGAAACGGACACATATTCTCCACCAGCCATTGAAAAGGCACCTGCCAAGATAGCTGCAAAGCCTGATAAAAAGATAATCCAGATATTGGTCGTGGCACTGGCAACCCCGATAACCACACCAGCAATGGAAATAATCCCATCATTGGCACCAAGAACGCCCGCACGCAGGATATTTAAACGACCTGCAAAATTTGAATCAATTTCGTGATTTGTTTCTGACATATTATTCTCCTTTTTATCCAGTATAAAGGAAAAATATAAGGAAATCAATCTTTTAAAACTATCTGAAAAAAGTTGCACGATTTTAATAATGTAAAAATGTCGACATCTTCTCTGATAGATCAAACACCGAAGGTAAAGAGTATAGAATAGCATAAAAAATTTTAAATTAAATACGATAAACATTTTGTTCACTTTATAATCGTTTACAAGAAAATATTTATCGATATTTTTACATAAACTAAACAATTTGCGAACATATTTTTGTTTTTTATCAAAAAATGCTTTACAAGTTCTTAAAAACATGTTATAGTAATAAAGCTTAGAAAATGAGATGATGTTTTCTAGCAAATATAAACCCGAGTAAAAAATGCCTACGGACAGGCAGGGTTGAATGCCGAAGCGTGGTTGAAAAACCACATTATTGATAGGGTTAAAAGCCTACTTTTATAAGTTGATGTTAGGACGTTTGTCCTAATTCATAAATTTTTAGTGTGGTGAAAGCACACGTCATCTTGTGAAACGATCAATAAAGTACGTAATATTTGCTACTAGAGAGTTAGGAAACATCAGGAACAGACATACTCAACAGAAACAAACATAAAAACGTCAGAAGATTGCAGAGCAGGTGAAAACCTGCTCTTTTTTCATGAGTCAACCTTTAGTTCCTTAGTTTTCATAAGGTCCTAAAAATATTGAAAGGAGTATGTCTTGAAAGAGTTAGATCAAAACCAAGCCCCAATTTATGAGGCCTTGGTGAAGTTACGCAAGAAAAGGATTGTTCCCTTTGATGTTCCAGGTCACAAGCGTGGACGGGGAAATCCAGAACTTGTCGAACTGCTAGGTGAAAAATGTGTTGGCATTGATGTCAATTCGATGAAACCCTTGGATAATCTTGGCCATCCTATTTCGATTATTAGAGATGCAGAGGAGCTGGCTGCAGATGCTTTTGGGGCTAGCCATGCTTTTCTCATGATTGGTGGAACAACCTCATCGGTGCAGACTATGATTCTGTCAACCTGCAAGGCTGGAGATAAGATTATTCTGCCACGTAATGTCCACAAATCTGCTATTAATGCGTTGGTTCTATGTGGTGCTATTCCCATCTATATCGAGATGAGTGTAAATCCTAAGATTGGTATCGCTTTAGGTCTTGAAAATGACCGAGTAGCACAGGCCATAAAGGACCATCCAGATGCTAAGGCCATTTTGATTAACAATCCTACTTACTACGGAATCTGTTCAGACCTAAAGGGGTTGACAGAAATGGCTCATGAAGCTGGTATGATGGTTTTAGTAGATGAAGCCCACGGAGCACATTTGCATTTTACTGATAAACTTCCAATTTCTGCTATGGATGCAGGGGCTGATATGGCGGCGGTTTCTATGCATAAGTCTGGTGGGAGTTTGACCCAAAGTTCGATTCTGTTAATTGGAGAGCAGATGAATCCTGAGTACGTTCGTCAGATAATCAACCTGACCCAGTCAACATCCGCCTCTTACTTGTTGATGGCTAGTTTGGATATTTCACGTCGCAATTTGGCCCTTCGTGGTAAAGAATCCTTTGAGAAGGTTATTGAACTATCAGAGTATGCTCGTCGTGAAATCAATGCTATCGGTGGATACTATGCCTACTCAAAAGAGTTAATAGATGGTGTGTCGGTCTGTGATTTTGATGTGACCAAGCTGTCAGTTTACACTCAGGGTATTGGCTTAACAGGTATTGAGGTTTATGACCTCCTACGAGATGAATACGACATTCAGATCGAGTTTGGTGATATCGGCAATATCTTGGCCTATATTTCGATTGGTGACCGCATCCAAGACATCGAGCGCTTGGTAGGTGCTCTAGCTGACATCAAGAGACTTTACTCGAGAGATGGGAAGGACTTGATAGCAGGAGAATATATTCAGCCCGAGTTAGTGCTGTCTCCACAAGAAGCCTTCTATTCAGAGAGAAAAAGTTTGTCTTTAGACGAATCTGTTGGACAGGTCTGTGGGGAATTTGTCATGTGCTATCCTCCAGGGATTCCTATCTTGGCTCCTGGTGAACGCATTACACGTGAAATTGTAGACTATATCCAATTTGCTAAGGAACGTGGTTGCTCCCTCCAAGGGACGGAAGATCCAGAGGTCAATCACATCAACGTCATTAAGAGAAAGGAGAACTAGATGGATTTATGGTTTTCTGAAGTTCATACTCCAGATGTGAAATTGTCCCTGAGAACAGCCAAGCAACTCTACGCTGGAAAAAGTGAATGGCAGGATATCGAAGTCTTGGATACGCCAGCTTTTGGAAAGATTTTGATTTTAAATGGGCACGTCTTGTTCTCAGATGCAGATGATTTTGTCTACAATGAAATGACCGTTCATGTTCCCATGGCTGTGCACCCAAATCCCAAGAAAGTCTTGGTAATAGGGGGTGGTGACGGTGGTGTTGCCCAAGTATTAACACTCTATCCTGAACTGGAGCAAATCGATATCGTGGAACCAGATGAGATGTTGGTTGAAGTCTGTCGTGAGTATTTCCCAGATTTTGCTGCAGGGTTAGATGATCCTCGTGTTACCATTTACTATCAAAATGGGCTACGCTTTTTGCGAAACTGCGAAGATGATTACGATATCATTATCAACGATGCGACAGATCCATTTGGACATACGGAAGGGCTCTTTACCAAGGAATTTTACGGAAATAGTTACAGAGCCTTGAAAGAGGACGGTATCATGATATACCAGCATGGTAGTCCTTTCTTTGACGAAGATGAGTCGGCTTGCCGAAGCATGCACCGTAAGGTTAATCAAGCCTTTCCAATTAGTCGGGTCTACCAAGCCCACATCCCAACCAGTCCAGCTGGCTATTGGTTGTTTGGATTTGCATCGAAAAAATACCACCCTGTCAAAGATTTTGACAAGGAAGGCTGGAAAAAACGCCAGCTTTTCACAGAATACTATACTGCAAACTTACACGTGGGTGCCTTTATGTTGCCCAAGTATGTTGAGGACATTTTAGAAGAAGAGGAAGGAAAAAAATGAGTCGTTTACTAGTTATTGGATGTGGGGGCGTTGCCCAAGTTGCTATTTCAAAGATTTGTCAAGATAGCGAAACCTTTACAGAAATTATGATTGCTAGCCGTACCAAGTCAAAATGTGATGACTTGAAGGCTAAACTGGAAGGCAAAACAAGTACAAAGATTGAGACAGCTGCTCTTGATGCTGACAAGGTTGAAGAAGTGATTGCCCTGATTGAAAGCTATAAGCCAGAAGCTGTTTTAAACGTAGCCCTTCCTTATCAAGACTTGACCATCATGGATGCTTGCTTGGCAACAGGTGTTCACTATATCGATACAGCCAACTACGAGGCTGAGGATACAGAAGACCCTGAGTGGCGTGCTATTTATGAAAAACGTTGCAAGAAACTTGGTTTTACAGCCTACTTTGACTACTCATGGCAATGGGCTTATCAGGAGAAATTCAAAGAAGCTGGCTTGACCGCTCTTCTTGGTTCTGGTTTTGACCCAGGTGTGACTAGTGTCTTTTCAGCCTATGCTCTCAAACACTACTTTGATGAAATCCACTATATCGACATTTTAGACTGTAATGGTGGTGACCACGGTTATCCATTTGCAACCAACTTTAACCCAGAAATCAATCTACGCGAGGTTTCTGCGCCAGGTTCTTACTGGGAAGATGGGAAATGGGTCGAAGTTGAAGCCATGTCTATCAAGCGCGAGTACGATTTCCCACAGGTTGGGCAAAAAGACATGTATCTCCTTCATCATGAAGAAATTGAATCATTGGCCAAGAACATTCCAGGTGTCAAACGCATTCGTTTCTTTATGACTTTTGGTCAATCATACTTGACGCACATGAAATGTCTTGAAAATGTTGGACTCCTCCGTACAGATACTATTAACTTCAACGGCCAAGAAATTGTTCCAATCCAATTCTTAAAAGCCTTGCTTCCAGATCCAGCTAGCCTTGGACCACGTACAGTTGGTAAAACCAATATCGGATGTATCTTTACAGGTGTCAAGGATGGTGTTGAAAAGACCATCTACATCTACAATGTTTGCGATCATCAGGAATGCTACGCGGAAGTTGGTTCGCAAGCCATTTCGTACACGACTGGAGTTCCAGCCATGATAGGGACAAAATTGGTTATGAACGGTACTTGGAAACAACCAGGAGTTTACAACCTTGAAGAATTGGATCCAGATCCATTCATGGAAGCTTTGAATGAGTATGGTTTGCCTTGGGTTGTGGTTGAAAATCCACAAATGGTGGACTAATGAAGCTAGAACAAGTACCAACACCAGCCTATGTCGTTGACTTAGCCCGTTTAGAATCTAACTGTAAAATTCTTCATGAAGTTCAAAAAAAAGCAGGTTGCAAAGTTTTGCTTGCCCAGAAGGCTTATTCCCTCTACAAAACCTATCCCTTGATTAGCCAGTATCTGTCTGGTACGACAGCTAGTGGACTTTATGAAGCCAAATTGGCAAGGGAAGAATTTCCTGGCGAAGTCCATGTTTTTGCGCCAGCTTTCAAGGATTCAGACTTGGAGGAATTGCTGGAGATAACGGACCATATCGTCTTTAATTCTGAGAGACAGTTGCGTAAACACGGTTCGCGTTGTCGAGATGCTGGTATCAGTGTTGGTTTACGTCTCAATCCCCAATGTTCAACTCAGGGTGATCACGCGCTCTATGACCCCTGTGCACCAGGTTCTCGTTTTGGTGTGACACTAGATAAAATTCCTAGTGATTTGGTGGATTTGGTGGATGGACTTCATTTTCATACCCTTTGCGAGCAAGGTTCAGATGATTTAGAGACAACTTTGAAAGCAGTAGAAGCGCAGTTTGGTCCCTACTTACATCAAGTTAAATGGCTCAACATGGGTGGTGGTCATCACATCACAAGAGAAGATTATGATGTGGATTTGCTGATTTCTGAGATTAAGCGAATCCGAGAAACTTACAATCTTGAAGTCTATATCGAGCCGGGTGAAGCTATTGCTCTTAATGCTGGCTATTTGGCAACAGAAGTTTTGGATATTGTAGAAAACGGTATGGAAATCTTGGTTTTAGATGCCTCTGCGACTTGCCATATGCCTGATGTACTTGAGATGCCCTATCGTCCACCTTTGAGAAATGGCTTTGAGGCACAGGAAAAAGCCCATACCTATAGACTTTCTTCCAATACCTGTCTAACGGGTGATGTGATTGGTGATTATAGCTTTGAGAGTCCCATTCAAATTGGCGACAGACTTTATTTTGAAGATATGGCTATTTACTCATTTGTTAAAAATAATACCTTTAATGGTATTGGATTGCCAAGTCTCTATCTCATGGACGAACAGGGAGACTGTAGCTTAGTCAAAGCCTTTGGCTATCAAGACTTTAAAGGGAGATTATCATGATAAACAGTCCCAAAAAATTAGGCTATCGCATGCCAGCAGAGTACGAACCCCATCATGGTACCTTGATGATCTGGCCAACAAGACCAGGATCATGGCCTTTTCAAGGTAAAGCTGCTAAAAGAGCATTTAGCCAGATTATCAAAACCATAGCAGAAGGGGAAAGAGTCTATCTTTTGGTGGAGCAAGATTACTTAGCTGAAGCCCAAGACTACCTTGGAGATAGCGTTATTTATCTAGACATTCCCACCAATGATGCCTGGGCGCGTGATACAGGTCCGACCATTCTCATAAATGATAAAAGAGAAAAGTTGGCAGTAGACTGGTCTTTCAATGCTTGGGGAGGAACCTATGATGGTCTGTATCAAGATTATGAAGCAGATGACCAAGTAGCCAGTCGTTTTTCTGAGGCCTTGGAAATGCCTGTTTATGATGCCAAACCTTTTGTCCTAGAAGGCGGAGCAATCCATAGCGATGGTCAAGGAACTATTCTCGTGACTGAAAGTTGCTTACTTAGTTCTGGTCGCAATCCTCATCTCAGTAAAGAGGAAATCGAAAACACCTTATTAGACAGCCTTGGAGCTGAAAAAGTTATTTGGCTTCCTTATGGTATTTATCAGGATGAAACCAATGAACACGTTGACAATGTTGCAGCCTTCGTTGGTCCTGCTGAGCTTGTTTTGGCTTGGACAGACGACAAAAGCGATCCTCAATATGCCATGTCAAAAGCAGATTTCGAACTCTTAGAGCAAGAGACAGATGCAAAAGGTCGTCACTTCACCATTCATAAATTGCCTATCCCTGCAGTTCGACAAGTTGTGACAGAAGAAGATCTTCCTGGTTATTCCTACGAAGAAGGAGAAGAAGAGCGATACGCTGGTGAACGACTTGCTGCTTCCTATGTCAATTTCTATATTGCCAACAAGTCTATTTTAGTGCCACAGTTTCAGGATAAAAACGACCAAGTAGCCTTAGATATCCTCAGTAAGTGTTTCCCAGACCGTAAAGTTGTCGGAATACCAGCCAGAGATATTCTCTTAGGTGGTGGAAATATTCATTGTATCACCCAACAAATCCCAGAATAGGAGAAAAAGATGAGAAATGTAAAAGTTTCAGCCATTCAGATGCAATGCGCTAAGGATGTGGCAACAAATATTCAAACAGCAGAGCGTTTAGTACGTCAGGCTGCAGAACAAGGCGCACAAATTATTCTTTTACCCGAATTGTTTGAACGTCCATACTTTTGTCAGGAACGTCAGTATGACTACTACCAGCATGCCCAGTCGGTGACAAACAATACAGCTATTCAGCATTTTAAAACCATTGCCAAGGAGCTAAAGGTAGTTTTACCAATCAGTTTCTATGAAAAAGATGGCAATGTCTTATATAACTCTATTGCTGTCATTGATGCAGATGGGGAAGTGCTGGGCGTTTATCGGAAGACCCACATACCAGATGATCATTATTATCAAGAGAAATTTTATTTCACGCCTGGTAACACTGGTTTCAAGGTCTGGAATACTCGCTATGCCAAGATTGGGATCGGTATCTGTTGGGATCAATGGTTCCCTGAAACAGCGCGCTGTCTTGCGTTAAATGGTGCTGAATTGCTCTTTTATCCAACAGCCATCGGTTCAGAGCCAATTTTGGATACAGATAGTTGTGGTCACTGGCAACGTACCATGCAAGGACACGCAGCAGCAAATATTGTTCCAGTCATCGCAGCCAATCGTTATGGATTAGAGGAAGTCACACCAAGTGAGGAAAATGGCGGACAGAGTTCCAGTCTTGACTTCTACGGTTCCTCCTTTATGACGGATGAAACAGGAGCTATTCTAGAGCTAGCTGAAAGACAAGCTGAAGCTGTTCTGTTAGCAACTTATGACCTAGATAAGGGAGCAAGCGAACGCCTAAACTGGGGTTTATTTCGAGATAGAAGACCCGAAATGTATCAACGCATTACGGACTAGTAGGGGAGAAATGAGAGATTCATTCTGCTAGACTCGTTTTCACTAGCAACTATAGGGATACTAGGTCATCTAGGAAGTGAACTTTATATTTTAACCCTCTAAGGCTTTCTCGCGCTTTAATGCGAGGAGCTTTTCTATTTAAGCTTTATCAATAAAACATGCTATAATAGTTGCAGAAAGGTTGGTATTTATGGCTAGAATATTGGTTATTGAAGACAATAGTGACATTCAAGAAATTTTGCGAACACTTCTTACTGAGGAGCATGAGGTAATTCAAGCCTTTTCTGGTACAGAAGGAATCATGCATTTTGACCAAGGTGGGATTGACCTCGTTTTGCTAGACATCATGCTTCCTGGGAAAAATGGGGATCAGGTTTTAAAAGCTATCAGGGAACAAAGTCAAACTCCAGTCATTATGCTAACGGCTTTGAGCGATAAAAAACTTATCAGCCAATACCTTTTAGACGGTGCCAATGATTACATAGTCAAACCTTTTGATTTGGACGAAGTCTTTGCTAGAGTTACTGTTCAACTACGCCAAAGTGCAGAAAAACAGCCTGTGAAAATAGTAAAAACTGAAAATCTGCCACAAAACTTGAAAAATATCCAGTTTGATGCAGAAAGTTTTGAAATCAAAAATAGTCAGGAAACGATTCGCCTTGCCAAGAAAGAATGCTTGATTCTCCAAACTCTCCTTAAACATCCTAAGAAAATTTTTACAAAAGAAGAACTTTATGAATTGGTCTGGGAGGATAGCTACCTACCTGGAGATAATACCCTCAATACGCATTTGAGTAATCTTCGTAAAAAATTAAACCAGCTTGACCCAAATCAAGAATATATTGAAACCATTTGGGGAGTTGGGGTAAGATTAAAAGGAGACAAGCAATGACCTACATGATAATCTTTATCCTACTGGTACTCTTAATTATTTTATCGATTCTATTAATTCGCTACCATCTAGCACTTAAAAACTTGAGTCAACAGATTGAAGACAAGATTCTCACGGGTAGTATGAAAAGAGTCGGAATCAGTATTTTTTCCAAACATTTTTTACATCTCTACCAGCAGATTGAGAATCTATTTCAGGAAGTAGAGCAGTCTCGATTGGTTATGAAAAGGGAAAAGCAGACTCTGGATATGGCCATCAGCAATATCGCCCATGATATTCGGACGCCTCTGACTATCGCTTCAGGCTACACCCAACAATTGATAAAATCTCCTGAAGACAAAGCAGAAACCTTACAAAAAATCGCCCAGCATCTTGATTTAGTTTCCAAACGTTTGGAGGCTCTCCTAGAATACCGTCGTTTGATGGAAGGAGCTGTCAAACCGAAACTGGAAGAAGTGGATTTTTCAGCTTTTATCACCAAAAAGACTCTGGCTTATTATGATGTTTTTCAGGCGGCAAATATCACGCTTGATTTTGAGGTTGAAACTGGTCTGAAAATGAGGACTGATGAAGATTTACTGGATCGAATTTTACAAAATCTGCTTGGAAATGTCCTCAAACATGGCAAGGAAGAAGCACGTCTATCTTTGAGAAAGGAAAAGGAACAGCTTGTCTTAGAGATTGCAAACCTTGTTAAACAGCCCATCAAAAGAATAGAAAATCTCAGTAATCGTTTTTATTCTGAAAATCTATCAGACACGGAAGAATCCTCTGGTTTAGGCCTTTATATCACTGAGGAATTATGCCATCTTCTCGGTGCAGAGATGAAACTAAGCACAGATGGGCAGTGGTTATCGGTTTTCATTTATTTTTAACGAAAAGAGGCTCGGCAAAAACTCAATTTCAGGAGAAAATGAAGTAAATCTTCCCACAATAAAACGCATAATATCAAGTTTTCAACACTGAACTGCACCCCAAAA